>CAJXGR010000005.1 GCA_913053665.1 uncultured Spirochaetia bacterium | reverse complement strand
AAAAAGCTCGCTGGGAGGCTTATTAAACTCCTGTAGGAATCGCTCTTTTATTGTCTCACAGGGAACGGGTGGCACACGATCCTGTAAAGCCTCCAGGATATGGGCTATATCAGGATAAAATAGGTTGCTCATCACCCCCATAAACTGTCCCAGCTTGATGAATATCCCTCTCAGACGAAATATATACTGCTTCATCCGGTGGGCTACAAAGAGGTTCACCTTTATGAGTAATTTGTCGTACCAGTGTTCAGGGATCAAGCGTCTGAGGGTGAACAGGACGATGTAGAGTAGAATAATCCTGAGGGCGAATAAAAAAGAACGAATAAACCTAAAGTATTTAATCAATTAGATTATCATTCTCCTTCTTTTCCCTTTTTCTTACTGACCTGAAGGGTGAGGTCCTCGATTTTCCTGGATAGGTCATCCAATCGTTTATTTTGTTCATCAAACTTCTTTGAGAATGGGCTTAAGGTCTCCTTGACTTGATCAAAGCCCTTCTCCACCGTGTCATAGATGTCTTTAGCCGCTGAAAACCGTCCATTATGAGCCTTTTCGCCAGCCTCCGCGTATTGGTCTATTTCAGTTTTCACTTTCTCAATAACGGAATCTGCAATCCCCACACCCACCATATACATTTTTCTTAACGTTTCAGTCATAGGATCTCCTCAATATATATTTGCTAGTGACAACCACCTGTAGGGGCGACCCGCCGGGTCGCCCCTACAGGTGGTTGCCGCAATTAGTCGTTGTCGTCCACACTATCCAGGACTCGAACAATGTCTCTTGTCCCGTCCATATTAAGATCAATCGCAAGAGGAGTGGATAAAGTCTTGCCCTGTGGATTTTTAACTATTTCAATACTGGGTCGGGATGTTATATCACTATCTTTAGCAACAACCTTGGCAACCTCCTTGGTATTCAGAAGGACATAGGCTCCAACCTCAAAGTAGGAGCTCTCTTTCATTAAAACGCCCATACTACTAGCAAATTGGTGGGCCATCTCAGGTTTAAAATGACTCCCCGAGTCTCGGAGTATTATTTTCAGGGATTCTTTTGGAGAGACTGCTTTTCTATAGGCCAGTGTAGAGGTCAGGGTGTCATAAATCTCAGCAATAGCCACCACATAAATGCCATCGTCAATCTGGGTATCTTTAAAGCCAAAGGGATAACCTGTTCCATCGAACTTCTCGTGATGGAGTAAGACAATCTTTTTGACCATTTCACTGATCTGAGAGCTAGCTTTTAGCATCTCATAACCATATCTTGGATGGTTTCTCATGGTTTTAAGATCTTTTTCATTGAGTGAGCCTTGTTTATGGAGAAGATCGAAGGGCATTCTGATCTTGCCAATATCATGGAGAAAGCCGCCTAGGCCAATATCTTTAACTAGTTCTTCATCCAGTTTCATTTTTCTGGCAAAAACCATGGCAATAATCCCCACATTGAGGCCATGGGTATAGGTGAAGTCGTCAAAAGATTGAATATCCAGAAGATTCACGATCTCAGTGTTGCTTGCGTCTAAATCCTTCACAATATCTTCAATGACTCCTTTGGTTTCATCCATATCTACATTTTCTTGTTGTTCCAGATTGCCTAAAAGCTTTTCCATAGCCCCCAGGGCTTTTTGTTGGGTGTTTATCTGGATACTGCGAGGGCCATTGTATACATTTTTTGTAAGAAGTTCTTTTAGGTTTTTACTATATCTTAGATTATCGATGTCTCTAAGCTTTGAGTAGTAAATCCTTTCTCTATTTGAACTGATAAGCCTATCGATGTCTTCTTGTGTGAAAGCAGTATATGGGGGAAGAACTTCATTTCCTGCGTCATCAAAAGTGGGGCAATTAAGGACTGTGCCAGCCTTTAAATGTTTAACATTGATTTGAACCTTATCTCCAAGATCCTGGTAGGCCTGTTCCATAAGTAACTCCCCTATAATAGGTTTATCAAATTATAATTTTCTAACTTGGCAAATTATTATTTTGTATAGAAAACTAACACTTAATGAATAAAAAATATAACGATTTACAGGAAATAGTCACTATAAAATTATAATTTCTCTACAAACTATGGTAGGATCATCTAAATCTTGTTTTTTTTCTATAAAATTGACTTGACAAATGGAATCATTGGAAATATCTTTACAGGGCTCATTAACTCGTTAATGATTCTTAATATTAAAATGATAAACCATTAGGAGGCTAAATTGAACAAAATCATGAGTTTTATGATGATGATAATCTTGACATCCGTCATTTCCTGCGATAAAAAAAAGACTTCCCATCCCAAAGACAATGGGACTCACACAAGCGACAAGGGCCATCAGAATAAAGGGCATACAAAAAAGGCTCATTGGTCCTATGAGGGGGACAATGGACCCAGTCACTGGGGGACATTAGCCAAAATGTTTACCATGTGTTCTAAAGGGAGGCAGCAATCTCCCATTGATGTCACTGGAGCCACTGATTCACCCAGTCTTCCCAGTCTCGAGTTTAATTATAAGGCCACGCCTCTAAAGATCAAGAATAATGGTCACACTGTCCAGTTGGACTATCAAGAGGGCAGTTACCTGAAAATCGGTGATCAGACCTATCAGCTGCTCCAATTCCACTTTCATTCTCCCAGTGAGCATACGTTAAACGGTAAATCCTTTGCTATGGAAGCCCATCTTGTGCATCGGAATAAGCTGGGTCAATTGGCTGTGGTAGGTCTTTTCATAAAAAAGGGAGCTGAAAATCCTTTTATCAAGAAGCTCTGGAAGCATTTGCCTAAGACAAAAGGCGTAGTCAATGAGGCAAAAGACCTTGTCAATGTATTAAACGCGTTACCTAAAAAGAAATCCTATTACAGTTATTCGGGATCCTTAACCACGCCGCCTTGCAGCGAAGGGGTGAAGTGGATGATTTTGGAGACACCTATGGAGCTTTCAGAACAACAAATTGCGGCCTTCAAAGCTGTTTTTTCTGGTACAGCCCGACCTGTTCAGCCACTGAACAAGCGAAAATTAGTCCTTAAGAAATAAGGATAACAGGATCTGGAAACGTTGAACAGAACTAATGTTGCAGGGGCGACCCGCCGGGTCGCCCCTGCAACATGCTGTTAAATAGTTAATTAGTATGTGTATAATTGGATGAAGACCATCTATTCAGCAAATACCCTGGATTGACCATCCATTTTTGAGATAGATAAAGAAATGAAATAAAAGCATCTTTTACTTGATTTATCAATAAAAATTGATATACTTTTAATACTAGCTATAGGTTTAACAATGACAACCTGACGGAGAAACCGGGTAGATATTGTCCTGTAGTGCTATAGCGAGGCGTAATAGGGATTCATAAAAATAAGTAATGATATACAAGGTCTTTAACGTGTCACCCTGACAAGTTAAAATGACTTGAGTATATGTTATAGTTTAAGGAAGCGGCAGCCCATGGCTCATGATAATAAAAGGAAATTTGAACGTTTAAGCGCATTTTGGAAGGTCTATCGTGATGAAATTTCCTGGGGCTATCTCATTGACTTGAGCAAGACAGGTGTTCGTGTTTGGCTCAATAAAGAAGAAAAAGTGAATGAGAATGAGTTTTCCATTCGTATCAACCCTCCCAAAGAGCTTAATTTGGACTCCATCGATTTGGCTATCCAGCAAGTCTGGATGAATCCCAATAAAAGTCAACGGTTTATTGAAATTGGTTGTCAATTCCAAAGCCTGAGTGGATCGCAAAAAAAACAACTGGATCAACTCATCTTGTTTTTCAAGAGATATAATGCAAAAGAAGAAGCCTTGCCGTAAAAGTCCTTGCGTTGTTCACCTTGGCGAAATTAATCTTTACCTCCTCTTCATAAGACTCTAAAAGGGTCTATTAAACTTTTTGGTAGTGAGAAACTAAGATGACAGTTATTGCTAAAGGTTTTACCACTACTTATTTAATAAACGTAACATCGCAGATATTACTTTTCCTTAAAATGTGTTATATTAATATTATAAGAATTATCGTTTATTTAACGATCCGACTATCGTTATCTTCTAGTTTACCGACTAGATGTCCGAAGCAACTGAGACGATCCCTTTAGAAAGAGAAAACAGCTAAATTATGAAGAAGACAGTTTTTATATTCACTTTAATAATATTCATCTTCCTGAATACAGGCTATACTTTTTCACCCACCCATAAAGATATTGTGGGACAATGGATTCTGTTGGGGAAAAAAGTCATACTGAATGGAGACACCCTGTGGAACTACTCTAAGGCTCAAGAGTACTTTAAGTTTCATGAAAATGGTCTCTTAACCCTATCCCATAATAAACGAATCACCCATCGCTTTCGTTGGAGGCTTGAAGAGGGGCAACTTCTTCTCAAGAGTAGCCTGTCGAAGCATACGGGTCAAGTGAATATCAGATATGTACAGGATATACCCTATTATATGACGTTTAGTGAGTTCGACAAAGGGAAGCGGTTCTTTGTCATCACATCCCTACGCCGTGACATGACCCCTTACGTCCTCATAGCCGCCGAATCGGACGATACAACCTTGCTTATAAGTGCTATAGAACTCGGTGGAGACATCAATGCCGTTGACCCCAAAGGAAACACACCTCTTCATATAGCGGCCAGTCATGGTAATGTGGAGAGTGTCCGCTTTTTAGCTAAACGAGTCAAGAACTTAAACCGTAAAAACAATAATGATCGGTCTGCCTTGCATTTGGCAGCGTTCAGGGGGAGCGTGCCAGTTGTCAAGGTGCTCATTGGGAAAAAAGTCCGGCTCAATGAGAGGGATACTCAAAAAAATACTCCTGTCATGTTGAGTGATAGGGAAAAACATTATAAAGTCTCTCGGATATTGAGGGAAGCAGGGGCTAGAAAGTCTGGTGAAGTGGAAGACAAGGTGATTAAAGGTCGAGAGACCGATGTGGATGAGATTGTGAGTGAATCAGAGTAAATGGGAGGTCCTATGAAAGTCATCATAAAAGGATTGATCGCTATTTGTATAGTATTGACCCTTCATCCAATGGGATATACTCGTGATATGTCTGTATTTAAAGAGTTTATAAAACCAAAGATCAGAGTATTTCTTGTTGGGAACAAAGATTATGACGGAACGGACATGGATCTACGCTACACAGTTAACGATATTATCGTGTTCAGGCAGATCTTTAAGAAAGTTTTTGATGTGCCAAAAAGTCGGATTCATTATTATGAGGATCTCACACTCTCCAGGTTTATAAAGGTCGCCACCGCCTTTGCCAAGAAGGTCAAGAAAGATGAGTTGGTTGTGATCGTGTACACAGGCCACGGGAACACCAATGGGATGCCTATCTTTGTGGATAAAAGGACGATTTCCCCCAAGAAATACTTTGGTATCGTGAACTCTTTTGACAATGATACGATCCTTATCATGGACTCCTGCTATTCCGGGGCTGAAGGGAGTGAAAGTAATATTCTTACATCCAATGATGTGGATGACACCATCTTGGAACTTAGAGGAGACGGGGATTCCAAGGATAGAAAGCCTCTTAGATACAGGAAGAATGTCCTGAGGATATACAGCAGTTTAGCTAATCAGCAATCCCGTGAAGCCCGGTACAAGAAAATCAAGGGTATCCAGAAACACTTGGGTGACACGTATGATTTCCTGGAAGAGATTGGGTATGACGGGGATGGAAACGGTATTTTCAGCCTTACCTTTGCGTCCTTCTTTGCTGAAGAGGAATTCGATCAGGACAGTTATACTTTTAACAGCCTGAACTCCCATATCAATGATAAGGTGAGTGAGCTAATGGGAGACTCATTCGATGTCCAGAGACCCAAGATTTCACCCCCTAGATCACCTTTCAAGAATAAAAAGAACTTTTTCCTTTTTTCCAGGGACGAAGAGTTTGTCGAAAAACCTTTAACAGTTATCGAAAGACTCTATCTAAAAGGCTTTTATCAGCAAATGTATAAAAAGAACTATCGAAAGGCGATTAAACACTATAAACGCGTTCTGGAGATGGAAGGAGAGTATAAAAGTACCAACATCCTGTTGTCAGAGAGCTATTATCGATTGGCCAGGAAAATTGGCTTCAATGATCCAAATAAAAGTATTCCCTTACTCCAACAGTCCCTGAACTACAACTCCAAATCAATCGTTGCCCTGAACACATTAGGACAGATTTATCAGTATAGGGAGAACTATAAAGATGCCTTATCCTACTATAAAAGAGTCTTGAAGATCGCCAAAGAAAATGAGAACAAGTTCTGGATAAGCAGTGTGAGTAATAACATTGGGACGATTTACGCTAGACAGGGAAAAGATAAAAAGGCTTTAAAGTATTATAAACAATCTCTAAAGATGAGCGAAGAATTGAAGGATATTGCCGGCCAGACCACAGCCAATAACAAGATCGGTGAATTCTATTTCAGGAAAAACAAGACGGATCAAGCCATAAAATACTTCAAAAAGTCGGCAGACGTAAGTCGAAAGGCCAAAGAACCCTATGGTCATGCCACCTCCTTAAATAACATTGGGCAAATATATCTGTATAAAAGAAATCATAGCAAGGCGATAGAGTATTTCACGCGAGCACTAAACATCCTGAGACCTCTTCCACGCAAGCGAGAACGGGCTCTCATCCAGTTAAGCATGGCGTTAGCCTATGAAGAACAGAAAAGATATAGTGAAGCCTTAAGGTATTACAAAAAGTCCCTCTCCATCTATAAAAAGCTGAAGGACAAGCGTGGAATAGCCAGTGGGAACAATGAAATGGCCATGATCCATTTCAAAATGAAGCACTCATCCAAAGCTTTAGCCTATCTAGGGAAGTCCTATAAGATAAGAAAAAAGCTGAAAGATAATGTGGGACTGGCTGAAATTGAGGTTTTACGAGGTATTATTTACAACAACCTGAAAAAGTATGATCAATCCGCCAAACACTATAACAGGGCTCAAAAGATATACATCAAGATGGACTATCAGCCTGGGGTAATCCGTGTCAAGGTGAACTTGATGGAAGTCTACAGCAATATTGCCAAAAGGAGTATTAAAAAGAGAAAGTATAAAAAAACGATTAAATACTCCAAAAAAGCCCTGGTTCTCTATGAGCTGGCTGGCGATGAGATATCGATTGGCAGAACCTATAGTAACATTGGTTTTGCCTATTTTAAGATGAAAAAGTATAAAAAGTCCTTGCAAAATCTGGAAATTGGTTTAAGCTATAGTAGAAAGCTGGAGGATGAGAATGGCGCTCGTTTGGCTCTTGGATATATCGCCAGGGTGTCCAACGACTTGGGAGTCCGTCACGCTGAGGATGAAGAGTATGAGGAAGCCTTGAGCTACTTGCAAAGGGCTTTGGAGGTGAGGCGGGAATTGAAGTATACCAAGAGTGCGGCTGGAACAGCCCAAAATATTGCTGTTGTCTATAATAATATGGAGGAAGAAGATCAGGCGATCAAGTACTATAAAATCGCTGTGGGCCTTTATAAGAAAGCGAATGCCTATAACAGGCTTCCTGAAATCTATTTCGATATTGCCAGCTTTCACTATGAAAGTGAGGATTATAAAAAGGCGAGTAAAAACTTTAAACTAGCCATAAGGTATTACAATAGAGTAAATAAAAGAGGCAAAGGTCTTAGGGAAACCCGAAAATATCTGGCTTTTACGTCCAATAATCTGGGAGATGAGTCTTTAAACGAAGAGAATTATCGAAAAGCCCTTAAATATTATAAGCAATCGATTAAACAATTGAGTTACATTGGCTTGAAGGGCAAAGTCCTGGAAAAGGCCTACGAGGGAGCGGCTCTGTCTTGTTGGAAATTAGATAAGTTACAGCGAGCTATTACCTATCAGAAGAAGCTGTTGGCTTTGCTGAAGAAGGGATCCAGGAAATATAAAGCCCATAAAAAAAACTTGAGGGTGATGGAAGAAGAATATAAAAACAGATAGAAGTATCTAATGAGACGGCCTGTAGGGGCGACCCGCCGGGTCGCCCCTACAGGTGGTTAGAAAAACACGTTTTATTTTATCAATCAATACCTGAAATTGATAGCAGTCAATTGGAGATCTGAGAATGAAAAAAGTAATGACTTATTTAGCGATTGTGGGACTATTAGTCCCATTGATACTGTCCAGTGGATGTGGTGATGACGTCACCATTGAGTCCAACACGTATTATGAAGATTTGGTGGCCAAAGGATGGCGTCTGCTCCAAAGATGGGATTTCTATAACGAATTGGATGGGTGGAACCACAAAACGATCACCAGAAAGAATAGCGGGGGGTTTGTTAAGGTGGAGAACGGTGTCCTGGAGTTCGGTTTCAGCAAGAATGGGGGGATAGTCTTTTTTCAGAACAAGGTAAAATCCAAACCTAAAACGAGTTATATGATTGTCGCTCGCATCAAGACTCTCAACCCATTTCGGGCGATGGTGGGATTCTTTTCCCCGGATCAGAAAGACAAAGCAAGCGGCCAGTATTGGCTGAGGGGGGCTGTACGGGTTCGACACAGCGATTGGCAGATTGTCAAGTCGATTTTAAGTCTGGATCCCAATTCCGGGGTGAAGAAGCCGAGAAGGTTATATCCTGCCATACAAAACATTTCCCGACATGATTATACCTACGTTGACTGGGTGGAGCTTTGGGTTTACCCAAAACAAAAAAGATAATGATGATAGGCATTCATTTAGAAATACTTAGTAATGAAAGAATTAGAGAATAAACGATAAAAAGGGATGATTATGAGAAAAATATTAGTACTCCTGGTTTTCATATGTCTTTTGCTGTCCAGCCACACAGGTTATGGACTCCTCAATGTTGAGATCACTGGGGCTTTTGCCGGGTCGCCTAGCGGCACCAATACCAGTAGAACAGCCAGTACTTTGGGAGCAGGTTTTGGTCTGGCCTTTGATATAGACTATCTGACTAGTTCGATCATGCTCCAATTAAGGACAGACGTATCGTATTTTAATTTTAACCGCTATAAAGGAGATCCTCAAGAAATGTTGCCTATATTTTTTGGGGGACGATTGCTCTTCGGGAATGACAGCATCCCGGACTGGCTGGTGCCTTATGTTGATATGGGGGCTGATTTCAGGGTCAAGAAAGGGTTTGACGGATCGAATTCAACAGAGTTTGGTCTGGTTGCAGGATTAGGAGCCGAGTTTTATATTCATAAAAAGCTTTATGTGGGTCTCAATTTCCGCTATCACTTTTTGGATAATGACTTTTGGACATTGGGGCCTTCTGTAGGTTATAGATTCTGATCCACCGGGTTGTACAATGATTAAATATCTATCAGGCATCCTTCTAGGCATGTTATTATTCCATCAATGTGCTGAAAAAGCCTTCAAGTCTAAGCAAATTGGTAAGTCACCTAAAAGCAGTCACCCCTATGGATTGACAGAGACAACCAGTGCGGGGGATTTGAAGCAGGAAACCTCTCACCCCTATGGCCTGAAAAGCACTAAGGAAGCGAAACGAAAGGCTTCATCCCATCCCTACAACCTGAGATCCACCTCTAAAGCTAATCAACGAAGTGTCTTGTCCGGTCCCTACGGGTTTAAAAATGAGGGTAAAGTATCCGCCAAGGATAGAGCAACTAATAATCATCCCTATGGTCTATCATCCTCTCCTGAAGATAAAAAACTAAGCCACTCCACCCATCCCTACGGCCTCAAAGGCTCAAAAAGAAAGGGTGACAAAAATCCCTACGGTCTTAAGTCAACTTATAAAGAAAAACATCTTACTAAAAGATCTAAACACCCGTATCGCCTACGGGTGATTCCAAAAGATTATCGTCAGGATGTGATTAAAAAGCCTTTTTTCGACTTAAAAGACACTGAAGATGTTGAAGTGCCAAGACTTACAGCCTATATCTCCAACGCTCCCGGAGTGGTGATCCCGGATGATGACTTTCTCCCCTTTTTTGGACCTTATAAAAAACCGGTGATTAGAGCTTATTTAATAGGCAATCAAGATTATCAAGACAAAAAGTATCAATTGAAGTATGTCAAGAACGACATCAAGGTTTTTAGGGAATTGCTGAAACAGGTGTTGGATGTCCCATCCAGCCATATTCATACTATTGAGAACGCTAAACTCAACGACTTTGTAAGCCATTTTAAAGACTTTGTCAAGAAGATCGAGAAAGACGAACTGGTGATAATTTACTACTCAGGTCACAGCGATAATAATGGTATGCCTATATTTACGGATATGCAAACCATCAGCCCCAATTACTTCCACAATATCCTTCTCAAGTCTTTTAAAAATGATACGGCCTTAATCATGGACTCTGCGTATAAATCTAGCCCTGGAGCCAGTGAAAAGAAATCTATCTTTATTGTGGAGCCTGAAATAGGGAGAAAGAGAAACTTTATTAGATTTTATAACTTGAATTATAATACCAAGAAAGAAGGTTATTATAAAAATGACTTATCCTACAAAAGACTCCTCAAACGAACTTACAGTATGTTGGATCAGATGGGTGTTGAGGGGGATGGAAATGGTCTTTTCACTCTTATATTTCTTTCCTTTTTTGCGGACTTCTTCTCATTCGACGAATACGAGTCGGAAGCAAGCTTTGAGACAGTGAACTCCTATATTCAGAGCAAGATATCGTCCTTTGAAGAGGCTGGAGTCGTTCTAAATCGGCCCAAAAAGTATCCTATCGTGGGAAGTCGATTTTTGGTGGATGCGAATAACTTCTTGTTGTTTAAAAACCTGGCTGAAGCACGACTTGGCCTATCCGATGAAGATCGATTTCTGAAAGAGATGTATAAAAAAGCTGTACGCCTACAAAATGAAGGAAAGTATGACTCAGCCGCCAATCTTTTCTTAAGTGTCCTCAGAAAAAGAAAGGGGGCTAATTTTGCCAATACCAAAGCTCGCCTCGCAGAATGCTATCTGGAACTGGGGGATCAGCAGAAAGACGATCCGGATAAGTCCATTAGGGCTTATAAAAGGGCTCTCAGATACGATCCTGATTCGGCAGACGCTTTATACAATCTGGGGAAGGCCTATGAAAAGAAAGGAGATAATGATAAAGCCGCTGGGTATTACAAAAAAGCCGCTGGACTAGGGGTAAATCCCGAACTGACAAGGAAAAGCAAAAGGAAACTCTCTAAGCTGGAGCGTAAAAAAGGGCTGCTTAGAAGTGCTAAAGAAAACATGAGACTTGGCTACATAGCCTATCAAAAGAAAGATTATGAAAAAGCCATTCGTCATTTTAAGAAGGCTGAAAAGGCTTATCGGATTCTTAAGGACTCATTACGGCTCTCCATCGCCCTCAACAATCTTGGCACCTGCTATATTGCACAGGAGAAGTACGATAGGGCTTTTAAATATAGTAAGAAATCACTAAAACTAAAAAAGAAACTAGGGGATGCCGAAGGAATTGCAAACAGTAATAATAATCTGGGTGTTATATATTATCACAGGGGGAAGTATCGGAAAGCCGTCAAGTATTTGCTAAAGGCTCAAAAGACCTATGACGCCATGAATAGACGGGATGCCATTGTGGCAACCTGCCTTTTGAATCTTGCGAATAGCTATCAAAAGCTGGGCGAAATCGATGAAGCCTTGACTTATCTGAGAGAAGGGGTGGAAATGCTAAAAGAAATTAAAGACTCAAGATACAAAGAACAAGAAAAAAGATTGGAAGAGATGGAAAAGTCCTGAAAATGAGTTATATTGTATAACTGGATTAATAAAAATTAAAAACAAACTTAGGGGGGTAACATGTTTACTCAAATCAAATACTGGATGATTCTGTCTTTAGTCGTTTTCGTCGGCTTCACAGCTTCAAACGGTATATTCGCTGATGATCTGGACATCGATGAAGGGACGGTATCCACTTTTGCTTCTAAAAGAGCGGCTGTTAATACGACACCAACAATAGATAGAGACAAGTTTATCGAAAGTCTCCCATCAGGTTATATCCCAACTGATTTAAATATCATTACTTATGATGATGATCAGGGAAAACTTGTCCCACTTTGGAACAACAGTAAGGTTTCTGCCGGCCAGAAGTTTATGATTCACCTTCAAAGCCACTATGAGGAAGATCTTTATTTTTATGCTTTTCGAGTCACAAGAAATAAAAGAGTTAAAAAGATTTTCCCTGTCAATGGAGAGGATGACGAAACAAGAAATCCTATCGAAGAAAGTGTTGAATACAAGGCACCTAGTAGTGATGAGGAATGGCTTAAGTTCGGTAGTAGGTCAGGAAAAGAGAGAATCTATGTATTTATTTCCAAACGACCTATCAGGAAGTTAAACAGAGTTCGTTCCAAAAAGAAATTGGATAAGTTAGTCAAGAAATATCGAAAGAACGAAGAGTATCGTGAGAGATTGGTCCTCGATGAGGTTGAGGTTGAAAAAGAGGATCACCCAGGAAATGTTTATTCAAACGTGGTGGGTTTTGAAAAGGTTTATGCCCAAAGATTTACTGTAGTTATTAGATAATAACTTAAACTCAGTTAGCCCCATATATGCAGAAGAGTGGCTTGGAACTTCATAATGGAGTTTGAGTCACTCTTTGTGCCTAATGGGTTCTTTTATAGGAATTGAGTCATAGACCATTGTCTGTGTTTTAAAAGAAATGCAATGACTGTCTGCTCCAGGGGCTTGATGAATCAAGCTTCTGGAGCAGGCAGTTGGAGACGATTAGTTTAACCACTCAAAGTGAAGGCCATGACATTAGAGTTTATACGTAACTGTAACATATTCCATGATTTTACCACCGAACAAAAGGCTTTTCTTTACAGAATGCTGGAAGAAAAGGTTTATAGGAAAGATGAGGTGATTGTTAGTGAAGGTAATATAGACAAGACTCTCTACTTGATTTTTTCAGGAAGCGTTCGAGTCACCAAGAGAACCGATATAGGGGAAGAGATTGAAATTGCCTTTATCAGTGCAGGGAACTACTTTGGAGAGTTTTCATTGATTGACCATAGACCTCGTTCGGCAAGTGTTGTAGCCTTTGAAGACACGGTGGTTTATCAGCTCAATCTACTGAGCTACACGGAATTATGTCGTCAACATCCCGATGTGGAAGTGAAGATGCTCAAAGGCTTTTTATTGGATACAGTGACCAAATTAAGAAACTTATCGGTGGATACAGCGATCACACAGGGATTGCTTCTCTCTCTTTAGTTTAGTGAAATCCTTTGTAGGGGCGGGGTCCCCCCGCCCCTACAGAGGATTTAGCCAAACCAGTTCAAGAAATCATTTCACAATGGCCTTCAAATAAGACTCCATCCGCAATCTTGAGCTTTGTCGTTTTGATATTGCCATATAATTTGGCACTTTTAAGAAGTTCAACCTTTTGGTCGGCGTGAATATTCCCTCGTAACGTACCCCCCAACTTGACGCTCCCTGCAATGATCTCCCCTTCAATATGGGCTTCACTGCCAATCTCTAAAAAGCCTTTGGTGACTATCTTTCCTTTGAATTTACCATCAATCTTTAAGGGAGAGGTAAAATGGAGTTCGCCGTCGAAGTCAGTATCTGCCGCAAAGGTTGTAACAGGCTTGATTTGGTCGATATCAATATAGGAGGGATCGGGCTTTTCGTTTTTCACACAACCTCTTACTTGGTGGTCATAGTATAGATTCCATCCCAGTCAGCAGGCGGTGGATTCTTGATAAACTCGTTGCAACGCTCAATATACAAATTGGAAGGGCCATCTTTTGGGACCATCTGTAAAACAGTCTCAAAAAGCTCACGGGCTTTTTGGAAATCCCGTTCTCTATAGGTTTTTAAAGCCAAATGGTAGGTGTCTAAAGCTTTTATCTTATTTGTATTTCGTAAGGACATAAGGCCTCGATTTCAGAAAGATTCCTTTATGGAAAAGAAAAAGGGAATCTTTCTGAATTACCCAAAACTTTAACTTATAGTGGCAATGATATCATCGATTTTAACAATCAGATGATCGTCACCGTCCAGTTTGATTTGTGTGCCGGCATATTTATCATATATGACTTTATCCTTAGCTTTCACAGTGATTTCATCAGAATCACCAACGGCTATAATAGTACCTTCTTGTGTTTTTTCTTGTGCCGAAGCAGGTATGAAAATTCCACCGGATGATTTTTCCTCACCCATTGATACTTTTAAAAGAACTCGACTGCCCAAGGGCTTAACATTCATATTTCCTTTTCCTCCAGAAACTTGTCTAGCATATTTTCCTACGCAATAATAATAAAAAGACAGCTAAAAGTCAATCATCAACCCTATAAAATAAGACTATTTCGTATCATTCTTTAGTAGTGCAACTAATAAAGACGGGTTTATTTAGCTCCCTCTAGGGGCAATCACGTGTCTGCCTGATCCAAAACGTCCTGCAGGAACCAGAAGGATGAATACCGCCTATCCGTATGGGTTCAACATGTTGAACCCATACGGATAGGTAGTGAAAGGGCGAATACGTGGGCTTCCCCCTGGAGAGACAAGACAGATCAGAACGATATTTTTTTAAGCTTCTTCATAAAGAGTCTACCGATTCCCTTCATGAGAGACTCACTGCGATAAGTGAACTTTAAGGTCATCCGATGGGTTTTTGAATCCATTCCAATGACTTCAGCTTTAGTGACCAGTATTTTACCTAAAATACTCAAGTTCACTCGCTCTAATTTATCGCCCACTGCAAAGTTATACATCTCTCCTTCAATGGCTTTCGACAGGTCAATCACAACTTCCAGGGGGCTAATGGTAAAACCATCTCCTTCAATAATTTGATCTTCCGACAAATAGATTCTTACATGGATTGGGTCATCTTCACCTAGAAGGACTTTTAAATGACTTCTTTGGGAATAATAGGTGTCGGACTCGTTGATATCGTTGACAAGATATTTGGATATTTCCTTATAATGCCTGTTTTTATCGTAAGATCCCTTAACCCAGCCCTTTTCACTAAGTGCTTCCATATTATCGCGAGAACTATGTCCATAAAATACATATAAATGGGACTCGCTGTGATTTCCATTTTTTACTTTCTCCAGAAAATTGAGCCAATTGCGAGTATCAAAATCCAGATCGATGAGTAAGTGAGATATTTTATACTGATTGTAGAGAACCTCAGCCTCTTCAGGGCTAGTGGCTTTGTAGAGGGCGATGCCATTGGCGATAATCCTGGGAATAAAGAAATCAGCCATTTGATTGCTGATATTGCACATAAGTGCCCGAGCCCTTTTTTCTATGTCACAAAGGAACAGGGAGACTTCAGCATTTGCATGCCTTTTCCCGGACTTTAGTTGCGGGATGTCTTCCATAACCTGATCGTTTTCGTTTTCAACCGGCTTGATGGGGTCTTTAACATAATAAAGTTTTTCGCAACCCTGATTTCGGAGATTTTCTATATCTTCTTTTGTGAAAGGATCATTGGCTGGTTTAATTTTATTGCCCTGCTCATCAAAGGTCTCTCCTGCAAGACGTGAGCCGGGAGACATAAACTTCAACTGGACTTCATATCTTTTGAATTTATCCTCAGCCATTCTATTATTCCTTAAACTCCATAACTTTACAGGTTCCCTACAATCTGAATCCTGTAATTGGCTGGACATTATTGCCCGTTGTGATTATCGTTAGTAATATAAGTAAATATATAAATTAAACTACATTTTTTCAACATTTTCTAAGCCTTTAGTATCCATCTGCGTTTTAAACCGTTCACTTAAACTTTTTAAGTATTCCACAAACTTTTTATTCAAGTGAGTGAAATCAGATAAACTTTCAACGTTACCAGCAATAGACTCGGAGTGTTTGACCTGCTCCTGGAGAGACTCTGTGATGTTTACCGCATAGGTTTTCACTTCATGAACCGCCTCCAAAACAGTTTCTCCTTTTTCACGGCTCTGCTCCGCACTTTCTTTCACCCTTAGAGTGATTTCGTTGAGTTCATCAATAGACTCAAGAATGTCATTAGCATCATCAATCAGCTCATCCATCCCGGTGGTCACCTCTTTGACAAAGTTTACGGTGAGTTCCGTATCATCCAAAATGGTTTGTAGGGCTTCCGATGAATGATTCGAGAGGTCGGCACTCACCTTAATCTTTCCTACAGTCCTTTTGATCAGAGTGATGATCTCTTTGGAGGCTTCACTACTGTTTTCAGCCAGCTTACGTACTTCATCCGCCACAACAGCAAAGCCTTTTCCATATTCCCCTGCGTGAGCCGCTTCGATAGCCGCATTCATGGCTAAAAGGTTGGTTTGCTCAGCGATACTACTAATCACAAGGACGATATCCTCTATTTTCGCTGAGTCCTCCTGGATTTCCCTAATACTCTCCAGAGTCTCTTTGACTGTTACACCCCCTGATTTGGCCACATCTAAAAGCTCACGAGCCGATTCATCCACCTTTGATGAGTTCTCTGCAATGAGTTTAAACCGTCTGACCATATATTTCATGGTATAACTGGTGGACGTGATGGCTACCGTCTCTTTTTCAATGTCATCAGCCACTTTTTTCATTAAATCGAATACTTCATGGATCATTTCAATGGTCTTTAATACGTTGGTTTTTTGGGCGTCTGCGTTGATGTTGATTTCATGAACCTTTTTCATGATGTCCTCAATATCCTTAGAGCCACTTTCAGTGAATCTGAAGATCCCCTCACCGGACTCTTCCACGTGATTGATCCCGTCTTTCAATTCTTCCACAAGTTCACGAATCTTTTTCACAAATAGATTAAAGGTTTCGCTTAGGGTTCCAAACGTATCCGCCGAGTCTGTAGGGAGTTCAATGGTGAGATCTCCCTCTCCTCTGTTGATATCGTGGATGGCCTCATTGAAGCGGCCTATGCTTTTTCGTATATAAATGAGTAATATATAAATCACAAATATGGTGATCATAAGCATAAAGGATGTGAGAACCATCAAACTTACATGGCCACGTTTTGACAGGATAGTAATCAATGTGTTTAATTTTTGACTCAATCGAGGAAGCTTGTGAATATCCTTTTGAAACTCCCTGGCGAAGCTGGTGAAGTCTGATTCATCCTGACGATAGCTTTTAACAAGCAATTCAGTTTTGGCTAAAATACTTTTCTGTTCAGCCACCACTTCTTTGGCCTGTTCTAATTCATGACCAAAGAATGTTTCCATGACAATAGCTTCAAAGCTTGCAATCAATGAGTCATTCACAGATTCTTCCAGTTTTACGAGAGTGGTTTTTTCCTTTTTCAGGATGCTTTTTATTTTCTTTAGAAGCTTCTGATCTCTGGACTGGACAAACTCACTGAGTTTTAGTCTCAATGCAAGGGCTGAAAGAATATAGTCACTCTCAAGGTTCTTAAAGTCATTGGACTCAGCCAAACCAATAAATCCCAGGATGTTGGTGAGCCCAAGGGCAAGAACCAGGATAATGACAATCCTAAACTTGGTGCGAAGGGTTATGGATTTTAGAAACTTTTGTATCAAGAGGCCTCCCTAACTTATTTTGCTAGTGGCCTGTAGGGGCGATTCTACAGAATATGTTCAATTTCCCGTATAATTGGTTAATTCAACAGTTTCCGGCGAATCGTCCCTACAGGCAATTTAAGTATATACTATACCAATTTTCATATTGGGTTATAGACCGATCCGAACTTCTTTCTGTCCTGAACTGGTCGCTCAGCCCTTTGAGACGGAGTACGATCTTATCATTAATCTTGCTGCAATCGGTTAGACTATCCACTAGAATCCATGAAAAGATGCCTTGAATAAGAGTTTAATCCTTTGAAGTGATTCAAACTGTAGCTATGTGTGATCATTTCATACTTTCGCAGTCGTGTGTGATATTGAATAGATCAGAAGGTTCGTAAATCGATCCTTTATTAGGATTTGGATTCAACGGCTTCAAAATGTCCTAGTTAATAATTAATATAACTAATATTACAAGTAAATTAAAATCTTTTTAAGCAAAAGTGACGAATCAACAAATGCATAGAACAGGACTTTAATACTCACGAACCCTGGAAAGTTCGAGAGATAGAATCTAAAGTTCGGAATATTATTGACAAAAACCAAGATTTTTACTATCTTGGCAAATTAAATCCACCCAAAGGCCCCATCAAATGGATACTTATTACAAAAAGAAAATCGCCGCTCTCCTGTCAGAGCACTTGTCCCTATCGGATAACGAAATCATTGACCTCATAGGAAGCCCTCCCAAAAAAGATATGGGGGATTATGCCTTCCCGTGCTTCACTTTGGCAAAGGTATTCAAGAAATCTCCACAGGTGATCGCCCAGGACTTGGTCTCTAAATTACCGACTGAACCGGTCTTTCAATCGATGGAGGCCATGGGACCTTACATCAACTTCTATTTGAATAAAAGTCAGTTCATAAAAGATGTTCTACAAAAGGTTCTAACTTGGACGGAAGAGGACTTCAAGTCTATCGCAGGGGGTAAGACTGTTGTGATCGATTTTTCCTCCCCAAACATCGCGAAGCCCTTTTCCATAGCCCATTTAAGGTCTACAGCCATTGGCAACGCCCTGGCCCATATATTTGACTACATTGGCTATCGAGTCGTTCGGATCAACCATTTGGGGGATTGGGGTACGTCTTTTGGTAAGCTCATCGTGGCCTACAAACGCTGGGGGGATGAAAAAGCCCTGAGTCAGGCACCCATTCAATACCTACTGGATCTCTACGTCCGTTTCCATAAAGAAGTAGAGGAACATGGGGAATTAGAGGAGGAGGCTAAAACGTGGTTCAAACGGCTGGAGGATGGGAACGACGAAGCCCTGGTCTTATGGAATCGCTTTAAGGAAGAGAGTTTAAAAGAGTTCAATCGTATGTACGACGTTATAGGCGTCTCTTTTGACCATTATTGGGGGGAAAGTTTCTATCAAGACAAGATTGACCCGGTGCTTAAGGAAATAGAAGATAAAAAACTCCTGACTGAGAGCCAGGGGGCAACGATTGTGGATCTTGAGACCTGTGATATGCCTCCCTTACTCCTCAAAAAGCAGGATGGCGCGACCCTTTACGCCACGAGAGACCTGGCCGCGGCTCTCTATCGGTGGGATCAGTTTCACTTTGATGAGATGATCTATGTGGTGGGGGGGGAACAGAGTCTCCACTTCAAGCAGGTTTTTAAAGTCCTTGAGATGATGGGTCATGAATGGGTAGAACATTGCGAACATGTGGGATTCGGGCTGATACAGTTTAAGGATGGGAAAATGTCCACCCGAAAGGGTAAGATTATCTTTCTGGAAGACGTGATCACCAAGGCGAAGGAATTAGCCCTTGAGAAGATCAAGGAAACGGAGGCTGAGAAGTCCGATGATGAGGCTTCGAGTGACGTGGACATGGATGAGAGAGCCTTAAAGATAGGTGTCAGCTCTGTGATCTTCTCTGACCTAAAGAATGGGAGGTTGAAGGACGTCTTGTTCGATTGGGAGGAAATACTCAATCCCAGGGGCGAGACGGGGATTTACTTGCAGTACACCCACGCAAGGCTCTGTGGAATCATAAGGAAGTTTGAGACGCGTATAGGCCCGATCGAATACACTGAGAGAGGTGAAATGGGCTCTGTAACAGAAGAAGCGTCCTTTGATATTGCTAAAGAACTGTCTAACTTCAGGGATCAGGTGATCTATGCCGCGAAAACCAGGGAACCGTCTGTCATTGCCCGATACCTCTTGAACCTGGCACAGGCTTTCAGTACTTATTATCGGGTCTATCATGTGATCAATGAGAAGGATGCAACGCTTAGTCAGGAAAGAATATTGAGTGTTTTAGCGGTCAAGAAGGTTTTGGCCGACGGTTTAAGGCTCTTGGGCATTGAGCCAATGGATCGGATGTGATGAAAGTCTGTGTATTTGCCGAAAGGAATGATCTATATGTTAAAAGAAATTAAAAATGTTCGTCAAATTGAAGGAGAAGGCCTTCGGCGTTGGTTTTCAGGTAATTATTTTGAACTTATTCTATGGTACAATGAAAAGAATGAAATAAGTGGTTTTCAGTTATGTTATGGTTTAAAAGGATTATCCCCTAAAGCGTTAACATGGAAAGACAAATCAGGTTACACTCACGATAGTGTTGATGATGGGGAACATACTGCAACAATAGGGAAGATGACACCTGTACTGATGGCAGATGGACAGTTTGATCAAGATAAAATCCTGGACATCTTTGTTCAGGAAAGTCAAGAATTAGATCAAAAAATAGTAGGCTTTATTTGCAGTAAATTAACTAATTATCAGTAAACTAAAAACCCACACAATACTGTGTTTAGAGTTGAGTCGGTTGACAATCCCGTATCGATCCGTTAGAAGGTATTATTCCAAAACCAAAGGAATCTAATCAATCGCCAAAGACCCTTCTTTCGACGCACGAATCAGGAAATCAAGGACGTTCTTTGTCTCAGACGCCTCACCCCATTCTATGAAAAGCCTGGAATCCTTTTTGATCCGTAGGGTCAGAGCAGGGGCTTCCTCACAGTGATTCTGACACTTGGTCAGACTGATTTTCCCCTGATACTCCCTCTGAAAGGACTGATACGCCTCATTATCAGAGTCCGCCTGGAACTTGGGACTGCAATGTTTCCCCGTACAGATGAATAGATGGACATCCCCGTCGTAAAAATGGACTTTAGCTTGTTCCAGACCCGTTTTAAAGTCCTCATCGCTTAGGGTAAATCCCTTTGTTTCAAGGATAGAACGGAATTCATCGGCCTTACTTTGATCCCATTGGCCTTGAACTTCGGCAAGAAATCCCAGGAAAAATGGCTTGACGTCTTTTGTTGGATTCGGTAAATTGTTATTTTGCATAGGGTTCCCTCATAATATGTAATAAAACTCATTTCTTCTTATCTTTCGGACTCACTGAAAGCTTTTTGACCCTCTTTTTAGCGATAGAATAATGATTCAACTCGCCGGGATAGGAGTTTTTAAAATACGTTCTCTCAAATAGTTGGATAAACTCTTTGTAATAATTCAAGGCGATGGTTTTGGAGGCCCCTTTCGTTATGTCTATTGTATTGGCTAACTTATAGAGGAGATATCTGCCATTCCCCTTCCAATCAACTGATTCTTTCAGGGATTCCAAAAAAGCCTGGGGATTATTGCCCTTGTATAAGCCTGTGAGACGATCTATGGAGAAATTGATGTAGGGTATTTTATGATCCAGTGTGAGGATAGATGGGTCTTTACGGTTTAACAGCTTGTGATATAAAGCTTTAGCCTGCGTCGCGTCCTTCAGTCTTTCATGGATTAATGCCATGTAATAAGTTATCTCCCAGATCAATAGAGTCTGGTACTTGGCATAAGGCTGATTGGAGAGGTAATTCTCCATATCACTCTTATGAAACCCAAGATCAGCCGGATTAAACCGCGTTCCAAAGAGTGTTATGGGCTTATCAACAGAAGGATGACTCTCTAATTCCTTAAGGTGTACCATAGCTTTCTCTGGCTCACCCTTCTGTATGAAAAGCTTGGCGATCAAGATCTCTGTATTGAAGTAGATGGATGAATAATCCTTTTCAAGGTTAGGGTTTAACTTTAAGAAGCGTATGAGTTTAATGATACTTTCCGATCGATGGCCCTTGATATGATCCTGTTCAGCTTGGTGATAGAGGGTGAAGGAAGGGGCCAATCCCTTTCCCGGATGCTTTTTTATGAGGAAAGACTCCGCTTCCCTCAGGGTTTCAAAGAGTCTAAAGTGATGAGATAGAGCGTAACCCTTGACATCAGGCTCATTAACCTGATACCATATGGGTTCAGGCTCTTTGAGGCTAATGGTAGCGATGATCTTAACGATACGGAAAGCTTCCAGAGAGTAAACAGCCCTCCTATCCTCCCCAGGCTCCTTATAGACAGGCGTATCGGCTGTCAGGTTCACACAATAATAAGGAGAGGTGTATTCAACCGTATAACGATCTATCTTCTTGCTACCACATTGGATAGCAGCAAAAGGCAGTAGAAACAGGGATAGAAGGACAGTCTGAAGGTTCAAAGAGCTGCTCAATACAGGAATGGATTGGGTCCAAGCTGTGTCACTCTTCAACAAACTTGAGGGCCACTGAATTAATACAGTAGCGTTGGCCTGTTGGAGGAGGTCCATCGTTGAATACATGGCCTAAATGGGCTTCACAGCGATTGCATAAGACCTCGACTCGCCTGCCATAGCTATTATCTTCAATGAGTTTGATATTTTCCTTGGCAATAGGCTCCCAATAGCTGGGCCAGCCTGTTCCTGAGTCGAACTTCGTTTGGGATGCAAAGAGTGGATTGCCGCAGTTCACACACTGGAACACACCCTTACCTTTGAAGTCATTATATTTACCTGTAAAAGGACGTTCTGTCCCATGTTTACGGGTTACTTCGTATTGTTCAGGGGTCAAAATAGCCTTCCACTCGTCATCACTCTTGACCACTTTTTCGGACATATTATTCTCCGTATGGGTTTTCTGGACGTTACTTTTAGCCTGACAGGCCAATATAAAAAAGCATAGAAATACGCTAATTCTTGAAATCTGTGATATTTGAATCATTGTTCTTCTCTTGATAATAGATATATAAATACTTAGGTAGTGATAAAACTCTTAGTGATAACTACCTGTAGAGACGCGATTAATCGCGTCTCTACAGGTAGTTATATAAATCCGTCAGTAACTATTTTATCACTACCAATACTTAAAATCCACTTGGCATTGTGTAATAAAGATCAACTTGTTATCTTCCTAAGTATTTATTTCACTAAAACTTAAAGGTATTTTTTTTCGATGAACTATGACCGGGAAATAATTTAGCATTCGGCTCAATGGTATGCTTGGCCATATTTACAGCAATAGCCGCCTCCGCAAAGCCTGTTGAGATAAGCTTTAGCTTACCGGGATAGTCCACGATATCCCCTGCCGCCCAGACTCTATCTAAATTGGTGTTCATGGTTTGAGTCACATGAATTGTATTTTTATCCAATTCAAAGCCCCATTCTTTGATTGGGCCTAAGTTGGTCATAAAACCAAGATTGCATAAGACTGTATCCAGTTTGAAATCCTTCTCTTCCCCTGTGACATTGTCGAAAATGGTAACCCCTTCCACATGATCCTCTCCATGAAGGGCTTTCAGCTCGTGATGGGTGAGGACCGAAACTTTGGAGTCAAAAAGATTATGGACACTGTATTCATGGGCCCGAAATCTATCCGATCGATGGATGAGAGTTATATTCTTAGCTATCGGTTCCAAACCGAGGGCCCAATCTATGGCTGAATCGCCTCCTCCAATAATAATAAGATCTTTATCCTTGAATTGATCAGGATCTTTTACAGTGTAATAGAGTCCATGCCCCTCCAGCTCATCCATGTTGTGGACATCCAGCTTTCTTGGAAGAAAGGCTCCGGCTCCTGCGGCAATAATGATGGATCGACCCCGATGGACTGATCCATTGTGTGCTGTCAGTTTGAGTGTTTTGGACTCATCTGTCTCATACTCCAGTTTCATGACTTTTTCGTTTAAACATATTTCAGCATCAAACTGAGTGGCCTGTTGGATAAGTTGTTTGGCGAGGTCCCGGGCTAATACCTTTGTAAATCCGGGCACATCATAGACATATTTTTTGGGATAAAGGGCTGTTAGCTGTCCCCCAAGTTCAGGCAGGGAATCAATAATCTTGCAGGACATAGAACGTATTCCGCTATAAAAGGCCCCGTACAATCCAACGGGACCACCCCCTAAGATAATAATATCACTTACTTTATCCATAATATTTTTCTCACTCATCGATGAACGGATTCCGTCCACTTGACTTTATAATGCCCTAACAACGCTCTGTAACAAATAAATGGATGCTAAACCTTTATCCCATCCCTCTCAAAAGGATTTATAGGACATTAGCTTAAAAGTGTAAAAGAGTTCTTAAAGAGACTAAATTCACGGGATCTTTTTTTAGGGCCCGCCTCTATGAAGCTGACTGTAAATCCCTTATTATTTGCAGAACCTCCATTAAAGAGATAGATCGTCATTTTTAGGTTGATTCCTTTTTTACTCTTAAAGATCAGGATATGTTCATGTGCTTTTGTTGCAGGGGATTTATAAAGCTTTTTTATGGGTAAAGTGAGTTCCCTGTGTTTATGACTAAGTTGTTCGAGGCCTTTATTTTTTAAAGTCTTTATAACAGCATCCATATAAATCTTTTCAATCTTTTTATTTAATTGTACCTGGAACTTTTGAATAACGATTCCTCCTCCTCTATCCGTTGATTGAAGCTTGATTTCGTGATAGCCTTTTTTTTCACTGGTTGAGATGCTATAGTTGGAAGCATAATGAAACTGAATGCCTAAATGAACATTTTTGTACGCCTTTTTCCCTGTTCCAAAGACAAATTGGCTAACCGCTAATAGTAAAATCATCATGAAAATCAGCTTTTTGAACATAATATCCTCCCTAAGGACAGTATTGATTTTGTCTAATCGTAAATGGAAATCTACCTTAAGCGGGTGAAAAAGACAAGGTTTTTTAATGTCCTTCTAGGAATTTTATCACTTTATTGCCATCCAATGTATAATGGGGTAACAAGTAAAGGATTTATAGCTTTAAGCCATTAAGGGCCAATGATCCAAATTTTTAGTCTTTATAGACAGAGCCTCACCCTAAATCATAGGTGAACTTAAAGGCCTTGTCTATTCCTGAAGGGACATGGGCTAAATCATTAAAACTATGGTCTTTATAGACCGACGTGTTCACCTTGATAGACTCAGTAACCAGGATTTCCCATGGCTCAGCCGTATCTTCCCCCAATTTACTGGCGGCGTTCACCTCCCTTCCGAAGACATCGTCATCCCCGATTTTTAATATCTCCCCATAACCTAGACCCAGGCAGAGTAATACTTTTTCAGTATCGCCCTTGTTTTGATTGTATTCCTTACAGGCTTTCTGCATTGTGATCGCCGCTTTCAACGCTTTGTCCACCTGTTTGAAGATAACTAAAAGGCTATCTCCTTCTGCTTTGATGAGTATACCGTCGTTTTCCTCAATGATGGGGATAAACAGCCGCTCCGACTCATGGATGGTCTGTAGAAAGTGGATAATCCCGTATTCAGCCACTCCACGGGAAAATCCCGATAGATCGGTGAACATCACACACCAGACCTCGCCAAATAAGTCCCAAATCCGTTTGTCAATCTCCTTTTTATCGGTACCTGGTTGTAAGCGGCTTAGTATGAGTTGGTCTAACCTGGCCTTTGAGGCGCCCGTTACAAGGGTTCTTGAGTTTATCATGGTTCCTCCAGTCAAAAGTATTTATAATTTAATCAAAATGAATCAGATTGGCTCAATTTGTATCAAAAACGCTCGTAGAGACGCATGGCCATGCGTCTCTACGGGGCCTTGACGGATGGATCTGACCTTCTATAAAGCCGTGTCAGCACATAGCGATCTTCATACTCCCTATAATAGCCTTTCACAAACTGTTTATCTGTAAAGCCCCATTTGTTATAGAGACCTATAGCTGTTTCATTCAATGGATCAACCGTTAGAAAAGAATCAGCCTTCAACCGATCTATCTCAATTAAGAGAATCTCGAAAAGACGGCTGGCCATCCCTTGTCCCCTGTAATCACTATCCACAAAGACTTTATGGACACAATACTCTCCCGTGGTGCATGGAAAGGCAAGAATAGCCCCCAGTATTTTCTGCTTCTCATGGGCACAATAGACCAACGCATGTTCCACCCAATGTCTCCAGGCATGCTCACCGTCCGGGATGAACTCAGAGTATCGATTATCCTTCCAAGCCTCACGATCCAGCTTGGCGATACTTAAAAAGTCTTTTGGGGACGCTTTCCTGAACTGTATCAT
>CAJXGR010000004.1 GCA_913053665.1 uncultured Spirochaetia bacterium | reverse complement strand
CGCGTCTCTACAGGTAGTTGGATAAATCCGTCAGTAACTGGTTTATCACTACCCACTCATAAAGTGTTGACTCCATGAATCTGCGTAGCGATACGGCATTTTATAGTTGACTTTCCGCAAAAAGAAGTCATCTTTAATACTGTCAACATCAAGGAGTTTGTGATGGGATTAATTTATGCCGAAATATTCTTGAGTAATGCTGAAGAGGATGGTCTGGCGCGAAGAGGGATGATAAAAAAGGACGAAATACGCTGTGGGGCATTTAATGCTATGGTGGACACCGGGGCTTACAGGATGGTCATATCCGAACATATATGCCTTCAACTGGGTTTAGAGATTGTTGAAGAGAGGGAAGTGGAACTAGCTGATGGGACTTTTAGAATGATTCCAATGGCTGGACCAATTAATGTAAAGTTTGAAAACCGTAAAGCCATTTGTAACGCTTTTATACTGGGGAATGAAGTCCTACTCGGTGCCATCCCATTGGAAGAACTGGATGTGGTCATTGATCCCAAAAAGCAAAAGCTCATCGTAAATCCTGAAAATCCCATGATGCCTAAGATGAAGATCAAATAAGAATTACAGTTTGCGATAAAAGGTTTACGGTACATGGTTCAGGAGAAACTTGTCAACAACGTTCCCCCATCCACTAGCTGTATACCGTGTCACGTCCACCGTTTAGCGTCTTCCGCCCCCCTTTGTTACAATTTTTTTTAAACCATTAATTCCAGCGAAAAGATAACCGATAACCCTATCATAAAGGATACCTACTCTCAAAGGTCGCTACCCACTTTAATCCATAAAGCAACGCTGCAAAGACCGTCTGAATCGACGGATTTAGAAACGAACAAGTGAAACTTATACTACGTGAGGACTTATGGAAGATCGGGGTGTCGAGCGACAATTGACCCTTCTAAAGGACATTTTAACCCAAGAACTGTCACTCTTAGGGCAAATCAAAGACATTGAAACAGAAAAAAGTAATCTATTATCCACCAGTCGCCACTTGGTTGATCTTTCCCCTCAGAACGAGCTTTTGGAGAAACTTCTTCGCGAGGAATCTCTTCTGGAGCAAAGACGAGAATCTCTGATCAAAGAACTGTCTTTATATTATCAGTTAGACTCATTATCTCTACGAGATTTACTATCTCTTATTCCTGCTGAAGAGCAGGAATCTCTAAAGGACCATTGGGATTCTTTTCAAGTAGTCCTTTCAGAGATTAAAGGACTCAACAGTCTGAATAAAGTGATCATTAACGACACGATAAAATTACTGGGTTACTCATTTGATTTAGTTGCCCAGGAAAGGACATTAGAAATAGATTATAGTAGAAAGGATACTCAGTCAAAGAGTTGCCGATCACTGGTACTGGATACCGTGGTCTAAGCAAAGCTACATACAAACAAGGAAAAGAGGAGTGATAAGATGCTTTCAACATTTCATGGGATCGAATTAGGAAAACGGGGCCTGATGGCTCATCAGGTCGCCCTGAACACCACAGGACAGAACCTGGCCAATGTGAGCAATCCTGACTATTCACGACAAAAAGTCCAGCTAACGACCACTCTCCCAATCTATTCCCCCGGATTGACTCGTGAAAACAGTAATGGGCAAATCGGTACGGGTGTGGCTGTTGAGAGAATCGCTCGAGTTCGGGATGAGTTTGTGGACAACCGTATCATTGATGAGAAGGGCTTTTTAGGTTACTGGAAGCAAAGGGATTTTTATCTTAAACAAGTAGAGGCCCTCCATAACGAGCCTCATAGTCCTAATCTTAAAGGACGTCTGGAACAGTTTATAAATGACTGGAATCACTTGGGTAACTATGCCACTGAGGGGGGAGCGAGAGAGGTATTGAGAGATACGTCTATTGGACTGACTCAGAACATCAAGAACCTCTTTGATCACTTTTGGACTCTCCGTCAAAACGCTGACGACATGATCAGAAGCAAGGTGGATGAAGTCAACACGATGACTAAACAAATAGCCGATCTCAATAATATAATCGTTCGGGTGGAGGCACAGGGGGATAGCCCTAATGACCTTTTGGACAGACGGGATGCTCTCGTTGAGAAGCTTTCTTCCCTGTTAGACATTCGGGTTGGCCGATCTGATATTGACGAGTTTATTGTCTACATTGGAGCCGAAAGACTTGTTCAGGGTGACAAGTTTGAGAGGCTTCGTGTGAAAGAAGATCAAAATAACGAAGGGTTCTTGAAGATTGTGTGGAACAACAGTGGTGACAATCTTATCCTTAGAAAGGGCGAAATCGGCGGACTTATTGAAACCCGTGACGTAGACCTCAAAAACCAGATAGAACAGCTTGACAACTTTGCCATCAACCTCATCGAAACGGTCAATGAGATACACAGAGATGGTGTGGGCCTTAATTTTAATACCAGAACGAACTTCTTTAAGCCGGATCATATCAACGGCAATGTCAATGGTGATTTTGATCGCAATGGCGATGGTATCTTTGATGGAACCGCTATTTATAAGATCAACGGGACTCAATCCCTGAAACGGGACGATGTGGTGGGTTCTAATGGAACTATCAATCTTGGGCCGGCTCGTTTGAACGGTCAGGACGTATTAGTGAACTATGAGGCCACTGATTCGGTGGGTGACGTCATTGATAAAATAAACAAATCCCCGGCCGACCTTGTGGCCTACCTCAATCACAACGGTCAGCTGACAATCAAGGCCACAAGAGCTTCTGATAAACGATTCATGAACTTTATTATCCGTAAGGTTGAGGATAGCGGGAACTTTCTAACGGGTTTTACTGGAATCCTGAAACAAAGCGGTGATCAAGGGGCTTTTAGTTGGAATCGGACGGGTGAGACTACTAAAATCAAGGGTTTGGAGAACAACTATTCTCGGGCCCCCAAACAGCATCCGGCTCGCTGGATCAGTCTGGATGAGGCTATTTTAAGAGAGGCCAATAACATAGCGGCCGCAAGAGGGCGGGACAAAGATGGCGATGGAGTGGCTGACAGAATCACGGGAGAGAACGATGGAAGTAATGCTTTGCGTGTGGTTGCCGCACTATCCAGTGAAAATGAGTACAACGCTTTGGATGTGGTGAGTAAGATCGACCATGAGCCTATTATGGTGGACAAATACTCCAAAAGCTTTCGCTCTTTCCTTGATAAGACCATAGAAGATTTGGGTACCTACGCTCGAACAGCCCATCTGGAGGTACAAAAGGAAGAAGCCATTGTACATCACCTCTTGAATACAAAGGAATCGATCTCTGGAGTGAACATCGATGAAGAGATGGCCGCCATGGTGACCTTTCAGCATGGGTATAACGCTTCGGCCAGATTTGTTACCTACATCGATCGGATGCTGGAGACCATTATCAATCATATGGGCATCTAAAGGAATATAAATATTAATATAAAACGGAGTTAAACTATGTTACGCGTTACAACCAATTACATGACCAATAATCTATCCAGAAACTTAAGAAGTCATAATAGAGAGCTGGACAGAATACAAAATCAAATATCTACATCAAGCCGTATCCAGGCTCCTCATGAGGATCCGACCGGCACAGCCCTTCTCATGCTTTATAGGGGGAAGATGGTGGAGTTTGGTCGCTATGAAAAGAATATAGAAGACAGTAACGCCAGGTTGAACTTTGTTGATGTGAAGCTTCAGGAGATTAACACCTACCTTCAAAATATTCGCGAACAAGCTGTTAAGGGGGCCAACGGCACTCTGACAAAAGAAGATAGAGAAAAGATCGCCATACAGGTGGAGCAGTATCTACGGCAGATTGTCCAAACGGCGAATAGTAAGTTTAAGGGTGAGAGTATATTCTCCGGGTTTCAAACCAATAAAGAGCCCTATAAGATTAACTTTGGACGGATTCAAGGCTGGGGAGATCCGCTCATATCCAAGGTTCAGTATCAGGGAGATGTGGGTATCCATTATAGAGAGATCGATCGTGGAGAATACATGGGTATCAACCTTCCTGGGAACAGGGCTTTCTGGGCATCCAATCAGCGCATCACCTCACAAACCATCGCTACGGGCTATATGGCCGTGAGTACCAATGCCGATCTCCCCTATCAGATCATCAAAATAGACAGTGTTGAGATTCGCATCGATGATGGAGACAACCTTCAAACCATCGCTGATAAAATCAATAGTGCGAATATCCCTGTCAAGGCAGAGATAGACAATACCACAGGGAATGACTTTATCGTCCTTCAGACTACCCGCCCCCATCAGCTCTGGTTGGAAGATGATCAAGGCAGTACTGTTCTACAGGATCTTGGTCTCATAGCACAAGGAGGGAACTATCCGCCCAATAACTACGCTTCCAGTGCTATAGTCCAGGGAGATAGTATGTTCAATAAGCTGGTCAGCCTGCGAGACGCCCTGTTTAATAATGATACCAATGGGATCAACGCGGGGCTTGGAGGAATTGATGAGGCTATGGACAATCTAAGAGCACATATGGCCTTAGTGGGTGCCCGCCAAAGTCGACTGGAAATAGCTCTGGAGCGAACATCCAAAAACATCGTCTACGCCAATGACATTTATTCCAAGATTCAGGGAACCGATATGGCAAAGGCTATCACTGATCTGAAGAACATTGAACTCTCTCATCAGGCAGCCTTGCAAGTTGGAGCAAGGATTATAAGGCCCACTCTCCTGGATTTCCTCAGGTGACCGTGGACTCTTAGATCTATTTGAATAGTAATTTATAAAATATCTTTGTTAAAGACACATTCGTGATTATATTATATGATTAGAGGTATGGAGGGTATTGTGGTCGAGTTGTTGGAAATTGATTCTAAACCTTATGGGAAGGTTAAAGTCCCCCAGGATGAGATGATAACGTTTCAGGATGGGATTCTTGGATTCGAGAATCTCACCAAATATTATCTTCTGGATCGGGATGAAGGGCCATTTTATTGGCTTCAGTCCGCTGAAATGACGGATGTGGCCTTTGTCATTATTAATCCCATGTATTTTAAGGCGGATTACGGCATTGAGCTGGCGGAAACAGATTTCATTGATATAGATCTCACTAGGGCTGAGGATATCGAAGAAAAGTTACTCCATTATGTCATTGTCACCATCCCCCCTGAAGACCCCAATACCATGACAGCAAACCTTCTTGGCCCCATTATTATCAATAAGGAAAAGCGAATCGGAAAGCAAGCTCTATCCTTGAACAGTCAATACACCGTTCGACACAACATTATTGATGAGCTTGAAATAAGTGGAGGGAAGTAACCCATGTTGGTTCTCGCTAGAAAACCCAATCAGAGCATTATAATTGGTGATGATATAGAAATCCGCGTGGTGGATATTAAAGGCGATCAGGTCAAAATAGGAATCACTGCGCCCAAGCAGATTAGTGTCCACAGAAAAGAAATCTATGAAGAAATACAAGCGGCTAATATTGAGGCTAGTAAAGCCAAAGGTGAAACCGACCTGGATAACCTTAGTAAGATTATCGTTAAAAAAAAGAAAAAGTAAAAACATTTTATTCTTTCACTTCATTTTCTTTTGCTTTCCTCTCGTTCATTTTTCTCATAAGTCGAGCCATCAAAATACTCACCTCATAAAGTAGATAAACCGGTCCACCCACCATCACCTGAGTAATAGCATCAGGAGGAGTGATAATAGCCGCTATCACTAAGATGATCACCAGAGCATAGGGCCTGAACTTAGTGAGGGAACGGTCTGTCACGATTCCTATCTTTGCTAAAAGGGTAATCACCAAAGGCAGCTGAAAGACAATTCCAATAATAATAACAATAAAGACGATCCAGTCCAAATAATCCGCTATACTCAAATGAGACTCAACGATCTGTTTCTTTGACTCATCCATCCCTTTAAAGGGATCGGTCAAGGTGCTGATGTAGTTGAGTTTCCGTTGAAAGTCATTATAGATCCCCCGATTGACTTCAAGAAAATCTGCAAACTGACGTGTCAGCTCCAGGGAGTTATCAGACGGATTGGGTTGGTTTTCTTGCTTCTTTATGAGAGTCTTTAAGTGATTATTAATTTGATCCAACTTCTCTTCTATCGCCTTCAGCCTTTTGATTTCCTGGATTTTGGAGGAATCGTTTTTAGCATGATCACGAGACTCACTGTACTGAACAGAAGCCAAGATCTCTACAATCCGTGACTTTTCCTTAGACGAAAGGCCATCTTTTAAGGTATAAATCTTTTTCTCGAAATCCTTTTCGTATCTTGCTAAAAGATAGTCCGATATGCGTTTATTGGGCAGTTTGTCAAGTATCTCTGTTTGGAAACGTTCCATTTTAATTTCTTCAGGAACATTTTGACTTTTGGTGATTGAGATCATGAAATCCGCACTGATGGGCGCTAAATATCGATATGAAAAAAAGGATCCTGTAAAAAAGAAGATGACGAAAAAGGCGATGCCACTATAATACCATTTCCGCTCGGTGCTGAATAAGGCTGGCAGGATGAATTGAGAGATCTGAAAAATGATCACCGGGATGGAGAAAACAATTCCTGTATAAAGGGAAATCTTGAGATAGGCCATGAAGAAGTCGTAGATTTTTAGATGGATGAACTTGACATCCAGGTCTTTAACAGGCTCCATAAGGAGTTGAAGGATATCATCTTTAAAGATATAAGCGGCTACAGTGAAAATAATGAAAGAAAGGATGATCCGTATGATACGGTGTCGAAGTTCTTCGAGGTGATCAAGAAATGGGAGGTTATTAAGAATGCCTTCTTTTTTCTCTAGGTTGTTGTCCAATCCTTTGTCCGCCATGTTTGTTTACTATATCGGGATTTGTTTTATTGATAGATTCACTTGGTTTTTTTGCTTGATAAAACTCTCGAATCCCCTTCACAAGATATTTTGCTATTACAGATCGTTTTTTTGCCCCAATAGCAAAGACAATGGAGCCAATCAATAATATAATTTCAAAGGGACCCAAGAACATGGCTGATTCCTTATATACCAATCTTTAAATTGCCAGGTTCAAAAGCTGTAAGCCCTGAGGACACAACTCATCGCATCTCCAGATGACTGGCAATTCATAATGATTTCAGTATAATGCCATTCTATGAAAGAATTAAACTTTAGTTGTTTGATCTTCTTTTTTATGAGAGTCAGTTTTACTTTGATCTGTGTTTTTTGGTGTTTCTGCCACAGGTTCAACGTAATCTTCTTCATCATTTAATAAGTTGTCTTTTATAGGTGCTGACATTTCTTTTGTAGCTTTTTTAAATTCCCTTAGGCCTTTCCCCAAGGATTTACCTATTTCAGGGAGTTTCTTTGCCCCGAACAGCACTAATAATGCCACTACAATAAGAATGATTTCTGTTGGCCCTAGACTTCCCATATGATCACCTACCCTTTCATTAAACGTATAAAGAAAATATAAAGAAAACATTGAGACTTGTCAACCAGAACTTGACAATCTCTCTCTTTTTTGATAGTTTTGATGAAAATCCTCTGAGTGGTATGTCTATGAAATTAAGTTGGATTCCCAACAGTCTGAGCCTGGGGAATCTTTTCCTGGGATTTATATCCATAATCCTGTCTTCTATCGCCTCCTCAAGCCCAACTCACTATGGGCTATATAAATACAGTACCATCTGTATATTGGTTGCGGCTGTACTGGATGTATTGGATGGGCGTATTGCCAGAAAAATCAATCAGAACAACCCAATGGGCAAAGAACTGGACTCACTGGCTGACCTGATCACCTTTGGACTAGCTCCTGGGTTTATGTTCTTCACCATGCTTTTTGGCCCCCATCCATACTACCAGGACTCTCCGTTTAGTAGTTTTCCTATGTCTGGGTATGTGATTGGAGGGATCATAGCCTTTATATTCCCTCTAACAGGGGCTTTACGACTCGCCAAGTTTAATGTCACTGAAAGCAAGGGCTTTTTTATCGGCATCCCATCCCCCATCGCCGGCGGAACCTGTGCTATCATCCTGTCTTTTAGTGATTTACCCGTCCTATTTGATTCTATCATTTCAATACCCCATATACCCCTCCTACCCTGGTGGGGAGCCTTAACTATCTTTGTATTTTATAGTGTATTAATGATTTCCAAGTTCATTTTCCCTAAAACGCCCCCCACTTTTATGGACTTCTCAAAGTCCAATACAATTTATAAAAACCTTTTAAGTGGTTTATTCCTGGCGGCATTAATAGTATTTTTCAAGTATTTTTTACTAGTCTATACCGTCTACTACACATTTGTCCCAATTTTCACCTTCAAGCGTAAGACAAGACCATCCTGACTTTTATAAGGTCAATTCTTCTTTTTCCTCTGTTCATTCTTGAATCGACGGTAGGCCTCAATGTTCTTGTTATGCCCAGAAGCTGTTTTAGCAAACTCATGGGACTTGTCATCCTTAGCGACAAAATACAAATACTCTGTCTTGGCCGGGTTCAGCACCGCCTGGATAGACTCAAGGCGTGGACTGGCAATGGGTGAGGGAGGAAGACCCCTATACCGATAGGTGTTGAAGGGGGATTGGGTGACGTTACTAAGCTTATTGATCTTTACAGCCTTGTTGAGGGCTTTATGATACTTTCCTTCCCTGAGTAGAGCGTAGACCTCTTTAAGCTTTTGACTGGATTTCTGGTACTTGGGATCGTAAGCCTCACGTAGTAGAGCGTAAATGACAGAAGAATCAAAGGATAAGGTCATTTTCCTGTGAATACGATTATAAAAGACGGATGCTACTTTCTTTCGCTCTTCGGGAACTCCTGTTTCCTTTTCCACTAAAGACGCCAAGGTGATGAGCTGTCGTTTGTTCAGTTTTAAGGTTTCCTTAATCGTCTCGTAATTGCTCTTGCGAAACTCCTTAAGAAAGGTCTTAAGCATTTTGTGGATAATGGTTTTGACACTATCCGTTTTATGTATAAAATATGTGGATGGATATAAATAACCTTCCAATGAGTCCCCGTCAATTTGATACTTGTCTATTAAGGTTTTATCGAAGGCTAGATCGAGAAACTCCTCGGGCTTTTTAATGATTTGTTTATTCATCAAGATTCCCGCGATTTCGTAAATGTTGGATCCTTCAGGAATCGTGAGAGATATACGCTCTCGGGGCAGTGCTTTTCCCTCTGTTGTAAAGGCATTAATAATATCGATGGTGGCGGAATCACCTTTAATACGATATTTTCCCTCATAAATGACTTTCCCCATGGTGAGGAGGACTTTACCGTAAAGATAAGCAAAGTATTGACTTCGTATTAACTTGCTTTCCTTAAGGCGTTTAGTGATGTTGTTGAGGCTTTCATGTTTGTGAATCTCAAAAATAATGACTTGATCCTCTCCCAGAGGGGCGTTGAAATATACAGCCGTTGCCAGGAGAACAATAAGAAAAGCTAAAAACGTGACTCCCAGACCTTTAAAAAGTTTCATATTTCTATCCTAAATTATACTTAAAATCATAGACGCGTATTAATCTCATTACTTTGTAGAACAAAGATTATCATCCATAGCTCGTGCTGGTTCATTAAAATAAAGGCCTGGTGTTCCTACACATCAAATGAATCCATCAAATCAGCATTGATGGTACACTAGTAAAATAATCGGATGACCCCATTGGAGTTTTAATGGAAATAATAAATTATCTATTCCTTAGATTATCAATTAATATTTGGAGGTTTTTATAATTGGGATTTTCCATTTCCAAAAAGATGTCCCGTGATTTTATATAATATTCGATGGCACTGTCCTCATCACCCTGTTTCTCATAGATGACCCCCATCATCCAGTAGGACAAAGCGATCCCTTCTTTATAATCGGCTCCAATCATTAGCTGTAGGGACTTTCTATAAATGGATAAGGCCTTTTTGTAATTCCCATCACGGTTTATATAAACCAAAGCAAAACTATTGTTTGTGACGGCAATTCCAATGTTGTCATCCAGCTTTTTACGGATCTTTAAAGCTTTATTATAGAACTGAACGGCTCTGTCATAGTCTTTTTTCGAGTTGTAGATCAAGCCAATATTGGTATAATCCCTTGCTAAAGAGCTTTTTAATCCCAACACCTTATGAATCTTCAAGGCTTTCTTATGAAACTTCAGGGACTTATCCCAATCCGACCGATTATAATATATGAGTCCTAAAAAACTGTAAGCCTTTGCCATCCCCCTTCTATCATGGATTCTATGTTTCAGTTTAATGACTTTATAAATGACATCTATAGCTTTTTCTGTCTGACCCGTAATATCCAGAACGCCTGAAACTCCTAAAAGGGCTTTTGTTTGGCTCAGTTGGAGGTGGAGTCGTTTAGCGTAGCCGAAAGCCTTGAAATAATACCCCAGGCTTTCATCGTAGCGTCCCCTGATCTTTGAGAGATCCCCCAAATTAAGGAATAACTGAAGCTTACTCTCTACCAACAGCTTGGAGTCATGGATCTTGAAAGCCTCATTGTAGTATTTCAACGCTTTTTTATTTTGACCCTTTGTATAGTAGAGTAGGCCAAGTAATCGAAGAGAATGGCCTTCTCCTTTTTTATTCTGGATGCTTACAAATCGTTTGTGAGCCCCACTAAAATGGGAGTACATTTTCTCATAATCCCCTTTGGATTTAAAAAGCAGGCCATAATCCATGTGGATCCGGGCCGTATAGTAGTCATCCTCCAGTTCGTCATTCAGTTCATAGAGCCTGTCATAGATTCTTAATGCTTTTTTGTAATAGCCTAAAAGATTGTATATACGGGCCATCCAGATGCCTGACCGGGTTAGAAATCGTCTGAGACGCCATCTCTTGGCCAGACTAAAGACCTTTTTGTAGTGCTGTAAGGCGATGGAGAAGTTGCTTCTCAGATAATTGGCCTTCCCCATGAGTAAAAGGGCGTTGAGATCGTCTGGCTGCTCGTTGAGGGCTTTCTTTGAGTAGGATAGGACTATCGAGGACTTCTCCTGGAGAGACATTTCCCATGCTTTTATATAGAAATACAGATACTCAATGGTTTTAGGGTTTTTTCTTGAGTAAACCCTGAGGGCCTTTTTCTCAAAGGTGATATCTTCGTCATCCACTTTTTGGATCACTACTTTAGCGATCTGTTGGGATATACGTCTGAGGCTTGAATTGAGTTTATCAAGAGATTTCTTTAAAGTAAATAGTATGACATGTTTATTAGAAGGAATATCAATGACTTTGACCACTATATCCAGAATATCCTCTTCGACGGTGTAATGGCCGTAGACAAGAAAACGGGTTTTAATCTTTTGGCCTAACTTGAAATAGTTGGCCTCCCTATCGAAATAGTCTGTCTGGGTAGACTCAATGATCCTCTGCATATCCCTTTGATCCGTTAGAGCCATGTTTTTTAAGAACAACAGGTTGTCAGACAGAGTGACAGCAATAGCCTTAGCCAGCCAATCCCACTCCCTATCTGACTCATTCACAAACAAGGCAACGGTAAGCTCCCGATTCATAGAATAAGTCTGTGAAGTAGAAAGTATAAAAAGCCCCAAGGCGATGAGAATGGTGTACATGGTTTTCATGGATTAATTTGATTCCCTGTGACTAACGATTCTATTCATTTAAAAAAGATATTCTCTGGACTGAATTGTTCGGACCATAAAATCCCGGTCGCCCACTTTAAGTTTAACACGGCGAGCTGATAGTTCAAGATAGCCTGGCGAAATTCCACTCTAAAACGGATATTTTTTTCCCTGGCGACAATCACCTCTTCCAACCCCTTTCTACCCAGACGCAATTCAACCTTGGCTTTTTTCACAAGACCTTTCCCGATTTTCAGGTTTAGCCGAGCTAGCAGGAGAGTGTTTTTCGCCTCGATTAGATCATGATAGGCACTCAATATTTCACGTCTTATCTTTGCTTTCAAGTCTTTTATTTCGTAACGGATGTTTTTATAATCCCCTTCAGTCCTTGCTCGAAGGTTTCTATTAGAACTGCCATCAAAAATACTTAAGCTTATAGATTGCTCATCCTTTGGATTAGGCAGCCTGAAATCCTGGAAAACACCGGCTCTTGGTGTCAGGGTCACATCATCAATGAGGGCGAGGGAGAGGGTCACGAATATGGACCAATCCGTCCGGTCTTTAAATTGATAACTATTGACACCGGTAACCATTAAATCAGAAAACAAGGAGATTTTTGGATATAAAATACTCCGTTCGATTTCATAGGCTTCTTGGCGCACTTTTTTCTGCATTTCAATCTCTTTGAGCTCCCCACGCTGACTCATAGCAATTTTAAGGCTTTCCTTCCTGGACCTGATCCCACGAAATAGCGTATTGTCCTTGGTCAGGCGAATATCATTTTTTATATCAAGCTTCTGAAGGAGGTTTAACTTTTCTTCTTTGTAATCATGTTGGGCTTTAATCCAGTCATTTCGTGTTTGTCTCATCAATCCTTCATTGAGCAATAGATCCAGGGGTAGAATCCGTTTATGTTTCAATTTCTTTTTGGTGAGTCCATAGGACTGTTTGGCTTTCCCATATTCCTGTTTTCTGACCCTCATGAGAGCTTTTAAGTTCAAAATGGAGTAATATAATGTATAGATCTCTTTGGTGAGGTTGTTGAGCCTATTTTCGATCTGAAAACGATTGAGTAAAAGTTCGCTTTTTGCTTTTCTTTTTTTGTAAACGAGGGCTCTATCGTAGATGGGTATCTCTAAGCTATTGTCGAAGGTCAATATAGTGGCTCCGCGAGGATTTGAGAAGGTGACCACTTGGGTTCTCTTAAGCTCAGAGGTGATTTTGGGGTAGAAGGCACGTTTAGCCGTCTCGGACTGAGCCATGAAGACTTTTCGATTAAATTGTAAAGCTTTGAGAACCGTATCGCTCCGTTCAGCCAGAAGGACAGCCCTCTTAAGGTCAAGGGTAATTATATCCTTTGTGAAAGCAGGCTTTAAAAAGATTAAAAGTACCATGAAGGGGATGATAGAGATTTTAAGCATGATGGGTCCAAAGTAACGCAAAAATCCTCATAAAGTAAATTGCAATGATCGATGTATTATTCACGAACACCTGTTAAGCTTTAACGAATATTCTCAGCCATTCTAGGAATCATATTTTTTACCGAACCCTCATAAACTTCAATCTCAAAACCCTTTGCGATACACTCAAAAGTGGAGTCGTGAAAGGCAAAAATATAATGTTTTAATCCCTCGAAAAACCTTGTCTTATCATGATTAGGATGAACAGAATTCATTCTTTCCAACTTACGTATCCATGAGGAATGTCTAATTTCAGCTAAAGAATAATACTGTAGGCCTCTCTCATAAAGAGGGTGGCCTGAAAAGGCTTCATCATTCGGTGGGCCAAACATATGAGCATCACAAAAATCGAACTTAACAATTGCCACAGCTTCTTTCTCACTATCTGCATCATCCCACTCTTCTGGTCTCTCTAGAAGTTCATAGGCTAATAAAATATCGTATTCGCTGGCTAGGACTATAGGTTCTGGTGCACCTCCATTAGGCCATGGAACACCTTTTAGTTCAAGAACCTCATCTTTTTCATCGACTTCGTACATTATTTATGTCACATTCATTTTGTTTGAAATTAAAAGCTTAATATTGTAACACTACATTAGTCCTGGAAGGCCATTTTTTGTTCAATCAATTCAACATTCTTCCTCACATTGCTCAGGTCCGGGTCAATGGAAAGGACTTTCATCCAGACATCCCGGGCCTTAAAATACTCTTTCTTTTTATAGTGGATCAATCCAATGTTCTTCAAGGCCTTTAAATGGTCTGGATGCACCCGAATCACATTATAAAAGGCCTCTAAGGATTTCTCATAGTCCATTTCAAGGAAATGTCTGGTTCCTGTTTCAAAGTAATCGGATATCTCACCCTCTGGAACGGATGGACTGCCTTTTAATTCAAATAATACACTGCATTCTCCAATCTGACCGTCTTTCACTACCTCAGGGAGCTTATTAAGGAGTTCCAGGAAAGAACTTTCTTTGATGAAATACTCATTTGTTTGATCAATACAGAGACTGTAGACACCCTGACTGGCTTCAAAGGTAAGAGGTGAGTTGTAAAACAGTATTTTATCTCCTTTCTTAAAGCGGCAAAGTTCTACAGTAAAAGTAGTTAGACCACCAAAAGGTAAATCTCCACTTTTTAGGGACTGAACGCCATGATCCTCACTCAAGCAGATAGCCCCCTTAAAGCCACTACTCACATAACTTAGCTGATAAGCCTCTAGGTCAACGATGCCGCAAAAGGCCCCTACTGAGAACCTGGTCTTTTCACCAATCGGCAGGAGTTTTTGGTTCAGTGCGCTGCAAAACTCATCGAGTGGAACAGATTCTTTAAACTCATTCTTAAAGTAGTACTGAAAGTAATTTGTAAGGAACAAGTTCATGGTCTGGCCTTCCATAGGGTCTATAATCATGAAGGCTAATTTGCTTTTGGAGAGTTGCATAGAGGAAAAATATCCCGTCCTGCCCCTTGGGGACTGATTAGCTGTGATCGTCAGTTCAGGGAATTCAGGTATCGCCTGATCGTAGAGATGTTGGTCTAAAAAGTGTTTTAATATGTTTTCCTTGTTTTCCAGGTGCTGGGCAAGGGTATTGATCAATTCAGATATTTTGCCGATGCCGTCCTTCTTGATTGGTTCGATCCTGTAGGAAAACTGATTGTTCATCAACTGATGAAATCCTGTCTCTAAAGGGACTAAACGCCTTTTGAACCTGATAATAATAATGAGGGCCACCGAAAGAGTCCAAATCAATGTGAGCCCCATCACCGTATAACTATCCCATAAGATACTATCAACCTTCGAATTCGTTTCGGTAGTCCAGCGATTGAAGGACTGTTGGATTCTTTCCAGGGATTTCTGCTTTTCTTCACTGACTGACTGACCCTTTGAAACAACGGTTAAGGCTTCATTTGTTTGGTTTAATAATTGGCTCACAGAAGTAAAGTAGGATGTGGAGTTTAAGTAAAGCACTGTGACAGGGAAAAGAGAAATAAACAGGCTGTAGAATAAGAACTTTGCCATCAGTCGATTGCTTTCTGAAGGTAGTTTTTTTCTTTCGGGCACGGGCTCCCCCCCATTGAGTGTATTGGTCTTTTGATGATTTGTCTGAAGATGCCTTGTATAGGCCTTTTCGGTAGAAAGTGAAATATCTTTAGGGATAAATAGACTAAAAGGTCTATGAATTGTCCCCTGTAGAGACGCGTGGCCATGCGTCTCTACAGGGGCAATTCATAAACCTTTTAGTATATATTACGTTTTTGTCTAATTGTTTTTATGAATTGTACGAAAATGCTTATATCTAAAGTGTTGACCAAAATCTATCCATAGCCGACCAAGAAAATGGATTTTCAATGAGACGTTAAAGCTCTTTAACACAGATCAACGGAATGCATCCATAGGGTTAGAGGGTCCTTAGGTCTTGTAATCATCCATGAATCAGTCTGAATACAATATACAATATATGAAAAAAGCCTTGAGTCTGGCTAGAGGGGTGAAGGGCAATACCTCTCCCAATCCTGCTGTAGGTGCTGTAATCCTTAAAGATGATCATGTCATCGCCCAGGGAGCCACACAAAAAGCCGGTCAGGACCATGCTGAAGTTGTGGCACTCAAGAAAGCAGGAGATTTGTCAGCTGAAAGCGTTCTCTATGTCACTCTCGAGCCCTGTTGTTTTTTTGGGAGAACCCCCCCCTGTACAGATCTCATTATCCAAAAGAAAGTCAAGAAGGTCTTCATCGGCACCCTTGATCCCAACCCTAAAGTCAACGGTCAGGGGGTTGCAAAGCTGAGAGAAGCAGGGATTGAAGTGGAGTATGGCTTTTTGGAAAAAGAAATCAACCAGGTCAACGAAGATTTTATCCACTTCATAAAGACCAATCAACCTTATTGTATCGCCAAATACGCTATGACACTCGATGGGAAGATCGCTACCCGCACGGGTGACTCCCAGTGGATTTCCAACGAAAAATCGAGGGAAAAGGTCCAACACTTGAGGAATCAGGTGGATGGGATCATGGTGGGAGTGAATACTGTGATTCAAGATAACCCAAGACTTACAGTGAGACTGAATGATAAACATAAAGATCCTGTGAGAATCGTAATGGACAGCAATGGGCGAACTCCATTAAACTCAAACGTCCTTCAAGACAAATATGATACAATCCTTCTTATGAAGAAAGTCCCTCAATCCCCGGCGAAGCAGCGGGATGAACTCATAGAAATCTGTCAGGAAAAGGGCAAAAAGATTTTGACAGAAGATAGTGATACCCCCAAAATCTCTCTAAGTAACGCTTTTAAACAATTGGTCAACGAAAACATCACTTCTATCCTCCTGGAAGGGGGGGGAGAACTTCTGTCCAGTGCACTCAAAGAGAAGGTCATCAATAAAGTGATCTGTTTCATTGGCTCAAAGGTAGTTCTTGGATCCGACGGAATCTTTCCATTTGGGGGTTCAGGTTTTGAGAAAATGGGCGATGCTTATCAAGTCAGTTATGTCACCGCAGAAGTCCTGGATAACGATGTCATGATCACAGGATACATAAATTATGATTGCTAATAAGGCTCAGAAGTACTTTGATCGAAGCGTCACTGCTATCACTGAAGGGAAGCATGAAAGGGGTCGAAAATGGCTGAAGATCGCTGGATTTTACGGCTATCCCACGGGTCCCATTCATTACCAACAGGCCATTGTGGCTTTGGAACAGCTCAATCTGACCGACGCTCTCAGGCTATTTCATTCCTACATGTCTTTGACCCATAGTATTGACGAAAATGTTTATTATTATCTGGGTGAAATCTATTACCTTTCAGGGAACAAGGATGAAGCTTGTCGATACTTTAAAAAGTCCTTTGAGAGAGCCTCTAACTTATTGATTCAATGTAAGTCCTTAGTCTATCTTGATAAGCTTAATTTCTACTCCAGTGAAAAAGTGAACCAATTAACGGAGCATAAATTCGATTATCTCTTGAGTATAGAATCTCATGACATGGATCAAAAAAGAATCAATGCCCTCATGGCAAGTCTGAGAGGCGATTACAATCTATCCATCGATCTATTGACAGAGCTTATCGAAGAGAAACCTAATGTAAGAGAGCTTTACAAAGAGTTGTGTGAGTGCTATCTCCGTTCCAAACGATACAGCGCCATTTTAGACCTGCTTCAGGACAAGACTTGGCTCTACAAAAGTGACAAGACCCTCTTGTTCCCCCTGGCAAAGGCCTACTATCTATCTAATCTTTTTTCAGAAGCAAGACAAGCCCTACTCTTTCTTATAAAGGCCCTTCCCGGCAATGCTAAACTCTATTTTAACCTTGGAAACATTTACTACAAACTAAAACAATACAACCGTTCCTCTAAATGCTATATGAAAGCTCTCCAGAGCGACCCACAGCTTTATATTTGTCACTATAATATTGGCGTTCTCTACCATAAGACGGGGATTCTGGATCTTGGGGAGGAGTATTATCATAAAGTATTTGATACAGACCATTTATACTATTCCGTTCATTATAATCTTGGGGTTTTATACTATCAGAAAAAGCAATATTTTGACTCCTTAAATGCCTTTCAGACAGCAGATCAGATAAATCGTCAGGATGGAAGAGCCAGGCATAATTTTGATACAATCAAAAGCATCAAGTTGATTGACCCGGACACCAAGGTGGAACAAAAGGTTCTTAGCCTTGTAAACATCTATCTTATTGTGGCAGTTGGACTTCTACTATTACTTTTTATCTTTTTCAGCTAGGATGGTTTATGCTACGGCAAGACAAGTTTCCTGTACTCATGAAGTTACGCTCAGAAAACCAGGGTGAGTTTCGTCATCAGATCATGGCTCGACTCAAGAATATCGCCAGCGATAAGGATCTCACGGATTTTGTGGCTATCTTAAGTCAGTTTAGAAAAGAGTTTATCACGGATTCCTGCTTTTATATTGACGTTCTGAACGATGTGGTGAGAAATCTTCTAGCCCACGAGAAGAAAAGCCTGCAAGGCTTATTGGATCAGTTTGTATTTATAGCTGAAATTGGGGATACTCATACCCATGAGCTTCTCAATAAGGTTTTAAATGTATTTGCCCGTGATAATGACGCCCTGTCCAGACTCCAGAAAAGTATGCTATCACTGGAGAACAAATTGAGACGCTTTGAAAAGGATTCGGACGACTTCAAACTCTATCCCATGTTAGAGATCGAGGATCAGTGGATGGAATAGGCTGGCTTGTTTCTGTAATCCTTAGAGACGCCAGGTCCTGGCGTCTCTAATACAGCCTACTGAACGGTTGAGAGACTCTTTGCTAATGTCACAAGGGTCTCGCACTCTCTTCTATATCCATATTTATCCTGACCTTTGCTTTCAGCCATCACCTTAAGAATCTCGTCATAGCCTGCCTTTTTCCCATAACGACTTTGGCGAAGTCGCTGGGCGAAATGAGCTACAGCTGTGGAAAAGAGAAAGGTCTCACTAGGTTTGCGGTCTAAAATGTCAGTCATAAGCAGTGGCTTCTCAATGAGCCGACTTTTAGACCCATCAGGTTGCTTGTATCGTAGCCTGAAAAAGGCTATTTCATTGTTGAACTTTGTTTTACTTTTACTGCTTGACTCGCTAACAGCTTTTCTCCCTGAACCGTAGCGTAAACCACCATTTGCCTTTGGCGAGTCCTTGAGGGTGACCTCGTAAATGGCTGTGACCGTATGTCCTGCACCGATTTCACCCGCGTCAATGGTGTCGTCATCAAAGTCTTCACGCCTCAGTTTACGATTCTCATAACCAATGAGCCGATAATCCGCCACATACTGTGGATTGAACTCCACCTGGATCTTCACGTCCTTGGCAATAGTTTGGAGAGTGGATCCCAGCTCGGTGACCAATACTTTCCGTGCTTCATTCAGGTTGTCCACATAGAAGTAGTTGCCATTGCCTTTATCTGCCAATTGTTCCATGGTGTGATCGTTTAGATTGCCCATTCCAAAACCCAATACGGTTAAGGCGATACCCGACTTACGCTTCCGTTCAATGAGTTTAATGAGCTGATTATGGTTGGTGATGCCCACATTGAAGTCTCCATCGGTGGCGAGGATCACTCGGTTAATCCCTCCTTTGACGAAAGACTTTTCAGCCATCTGATAGGCCAGCTGAATCCCTTGAGATCCCGCTGTAGAACCACCTGCATTGAGTCTCATGAGGGCACTTTGTATCTTGGCCTTGTCATTCCCGGAGGTGGGTGAGAGAACAAGTCCTGCTGCACCGGCATAGACCACAATGGTTATCTTGTCCTTCTCTGTCATTTGATTTGTGAGCATGAGAAGCCCTGACTTAAGGAGTGGGAGCTTATCAATGGAACTCATGGACCCGGAAACATCCAGTAGAAAGACCAAGTTGGATGCAGGGCGTTCATTTAAAGCTGGCTTTTTACCCTGTAGGCCTATGTGTATCAGTAATCGATCCTTGTCAAAGGGGGATGGGGCAATCTCATGGTATATAGAGAAAGGTTGGTCATCGGGTAAGGGGTAGTTGTAGTCGAAGTAATTGATATACTCCTCCACTCGGACAGATTCAGCAGGGGGTAGCTGTCCCATTTTCTGAATGTAGCGCCTCCCGTTGGAATAACTCGCCGTATCCACATCAATACTGAAGGTACTCACCGGGTCGGTAAGTGGCTTCATTCGGGAGTTTTCTACGTATTTACCGTATCGCTCTCGGTTTTGAGTATACTGTGAATAGTGATCTACCAGCTCTTTATTCCCTGGAGCAATATTGGGGTTCACTCCCGTAGGGCCTTCAGAATCGATAGACCTGTTGCTATAGTTCTCTACTGTCCTTTTTTTGCTATAGAGAGTGTTTTTATCGAAACCCTTTCTAACAGCATGTTTCCTGGTTTTCAAGGCGTCTTTATTTGACTGAACCAGAGGAGCTCGATATTTTCCCTTACTTTGATCATCCATCTTATGGGTTTTCCCCTGTTCTGACGGGTTGCTGCAAAAAGTCATCGTTCCTACTACCCATAGGGAAAGTATTAGATAGTGGATCAATTTGGTTTTCATAGGATTCCTCCTAAAATAGTTTAATTTAATGATTTTATAATCATTACTTTGGTCTGGAGTACTGGATGGCCATAGAGACCAATGATTCACACTCCTTGCGATAGGAAAACTTGTCCTGTCCTCTGCTTTGCTTCATGACCTTCAGGATTCTATTGTAGCTCACGTTTCGATTGTATTTACTTTTACGTAATCGCTGGGCGAAATAGGCTACGGCTGATGAGAACAAGAAATCATCACTGGGTTCATCGGTAAGAATATGGGATTTGAGGAGAGGTTTCTCAATGAGACGGCTTCGACTCCCGCCAGGCTTCTTGTATCGTAGCCTGAAAAAGGCGATTTCGCCATTGAATCGACTGTTACGGGATCGACCGGGAACAGCCCTGTCGGTCAAAGTAAGCTCGTAAATAGCTGTGACCGTATGTCCTGCACCGATCTCGCCAGCGTCGATGGTGTCGTCGTCAAAGTCTCTGCGTCTCAGTTTACGGTTTTCATAACCCAAAAGCCTGTAGGATTTTACATATCGTGGGTTGAACTCTACCTGGATCTTCACATCCTTGGCAATGGTCTGAAGGGTGGAAGCCGACTCTGTAACTAGTACTTTCCTCGCTTCATTCAGGGTGTCAATGTAGAAATAGTTGCCATTCCCCTTGTTAGCCAATTGTTCCATGGTTCTATCATTTAGATTGTACATCCCAAAGCCCAATACGGTTAAGGCAATGCCTGATTTACGCTTCTGTTCAATGAGTTTAATGAGTCGACTGTGGCTGGTGATCCCCACATTGAAGTCTCCATCGGTGGCGAGAATCACCCGGTTGATGCCTCCCTGGATGAAAGCCTTTTCAGCCATCTGATAGGCCAACTGAATCCCCCGGGATCCGGCTGTGGATCCTCCCGCTGAAAGCCTTTTTAGAGCTTCTTTAATGCGGTCTTTATTGGATCCGTTCGTGGGTGGGAGGACAAGTCCTGCGGCTCCTGCGTAGACCACAATGGTGATCTTGTCCTTTTGGCTTCTTTCCCTGCAGGCCAATATGAAGCAGGTATCGATTTGAGTCAAAAGGCGATGGAGCCAGTTCATAGTGGATTGAAAAGGGCGTTCTTCCTTTAGGGATAGGGTATTGATAGGTAAAATAGTTGATGAACTCTTCTATACGGACAGAATCAGGGGGTGGGAGGCGTTTTTGTCTTGTGAGAAAGCGTCTGGTGTTGGTGTAGCTTCCCGTGTCCACATCAATACTAAAGGTGCTCACAGGCTCTTTGCGTGGGCTGGTACGTGGGTTCTCAATGTATTTCCCGTATTGTTCACGGTTTTGGGGTTGGTTGGAATCGTTGTTTCTAGCAGCTACGGTTTCATCTTCTTCGCTAAAACCCTTTGTACCAGGGGATATTACATCACTTTCACGGTAGCTTTTAGTGCCAACGGGTCTATTTTTCTTACGTTTTCTTTTGTATCGTTTGTGTCCCCGTCCTCTTCTACGTTTTGAACGTTTATAATTATGATTACCAACTGGAATACCCATACCAACTGTATACTTCTCTACGAGTGATTTCTTTACGAGTGGTTTATCGTTTCCACAAGATGGGGCTATTGCGACCATCAAAATAAATAGACAAAGTAATGTTATAAAACGATGGATGCTCATAGTGGACTCCTAATTTAGTGTTTGTCACTATATAATAGTTCATAAATAGGAAAAAACAGAGTCTTTTTTTGGAGGACTTTTCAGAACAGGTCCGTGGCCTAGAAAAGTGTCGCATTAGCCAGTCGTTGTAGGGGCGACCCGCCGGGTCGCCCCTACAACGTGTTGGTAATTAACATAATTTTACAGATACCAGTACTAAACTAATTCAAGGGCAACATTTGAGGCCGTTGAAGTGGATCGATGAGGACTTCTGTGAAGTGCCTTTTGAACCTTCTTGGCCGCTGCCTTACCGTTTAGATCATTAGTTGTGACCTTATGCTCAGTAAGGAGAGCTTCAAACTCTTCTTTAGCCTTGAGTTTAGCTTTGTAAAGCATCATTTGAACCCTTGAATAGACGTTGACAGCACCATCACCACTGGTTTCAATGGGATAGAAGATGATATCCGGGTATAGTTCCTGAATACGTGATTGAACACCGTCAGAAACGCCTGCTGAAGGCATACATCCAAAAGGCTTGATAGACAGGACCATGTGGGACTTCTTCTTTTTGGCTGCTGCAATCAGCTTTCCCACTTCCATATGACCCTCGCCGCCGCTTAGGCTTGTGTTGTAATACTCTTTGGCGTAAGCTTCTATTTCAGTCATATCAGGGAGTTTGACCATTTTAAGACCGGCCAGTCGAGCGTAAGTGCCATAAAAGGCTTTCAGTAATACTCGGCTTAGACGAATGAGTCGAAGGGCTTTTTTAGGCTTTTCCCCTTTTAAACCTTTCTCATCATGCTTTTTAAGATGGATTCTATCGGTATAGAACTTCTCAACTTCCCAAATGGTGTACATGAGCCAGAAAACAACCTGTTGAACATGCACTTCAGCCCCTTCCTTCTCTAACCAGCTTTGCATATGATAGTTTCCGTCACCTTCAGTGGTCATAGCCCAGAATTCACCGATAATATCAACCACCGGTTTAGGCTGAAGGTAATTAACCTCAATTTTTGCTATCTTTTTCCTGATCTTCCAAAGAGCAATGGAAAGCCATTTCTTTTGGCTGAACGACTTATAAAGGATGTCTTTGCATTCCTCTAAAACCTTGTTTGTTTCGCCTTCGTTGACTTCGTAGGGCCGAATTCGGTATCCTAAAGCATTAATCAAGTCAGCCGCAATGAAAGCCTTGATAAGAGTCTTATAAAACTTGAAGTTCATTTCAAGCCCCAAGTCTTTAACAGCCTGCATATCCACTTTTTGCTCGAAAGTGATCACCCTGAAGCCGGGAAAACCGGCATCTGTTAAAGCCTTCCTGTACTCAGCTTCGTACATGCCAAAGCGACAAGGGCCGCAGGCGCCAGCTGTCAGGAAGATATAGTTCTTATTGATCTCTTCTACTGAGAGTCCATTCTCGTCACGAAGTTGGATAAGGTGTTTGACAAGGTTACCCACCGTGAAGTACGTTGGATTACACTGTCCACGATTCCCCATCTCTTTACCATATCTTAGAGCCTCGCTATCCGGACATTCCAGGCATTGGACCTTGTAGCCAAGGCCTTCAAAGCCCCCTTGGACAAGATAGTCATGAGCCTTCGTAAGGCCTCCAAGGAGAATGGTTGTAAAACCTCTTTGAGCCGCATAAAACTTTTCTTCTTCAGGCTTCTTCCACTCTTCAACAAGGTTGGGAAGAAGATCAAGTTTCTCACGTTCTTCTATTTCGAAGTGACGCAATGTTTCGTCAATTAATTTATCTTTTTCTAAAGTTGATTCTTTAAGCATGGAACCTCCAATTTAATGATTCATATATAATTATGAGACAGAGACAGTCTCTTTTTCATTGGCCTCAACAGAAAGAGGATGAGGAATGAACTGAACGTTAAAGTCACCGCTGACCCTGTGTAGATCATGGAGTTCTTCACGTTTCTTATTCATCCTTTCCTCTAGCTCAGCCAATCTAAACTGACGATTGGCTAAACTTGCTTCATAGCGTTCAAGGAAGTATTTTATCGTCTTGGTTCTTATTTTTATGGATCCAGCCGGCTTGTTCTCATCAATGTCATGGAAGGTAAAATACGGTGTATTGGATGTTTCCATAATACGTTCTATAACGTTGTAGATTGGAGAGTCATGACCGCATTTGAAGTTGCTTAAATCGACCACCACAAGGTTTGGATGGCGTGCGGCGACTTTAGCGGCCCATATCTTGAAGGAGCTGTTTTCAGAGTAACAGTTCTTCCACACATCGGTTATATCCATGGGATCGGTGATAAATCCTTCCTGAACATCCTTGCCAAACACCTCATCCAGGAATTCCTTGTCCTGAGGAAGGCTTTGCATAGACAGTACGGGAAATCCCATGACCTGAATAGACTCCAGTATATCATGATTTAGTCCAGGATCGTTGTGATAAGGTCTTCCAAGCATCACAACCCCCACTTTGTTTTTAGCCTTTAGATCCTCAATGAGAGCTTTACCCTTTTCTTTTTGCAGTCTGTCATAGTCTTGCAGAGCCTTGCTAGCCTCATGAAAAGCCCATTCGTTTTCATCTTCAGTGACCCCTAAAAGTTCATTGAAGTTTTGAAATAGCTGATCTTTAAAGAGGTTTTCTTCATCCATCTTGAAGTTGGGAGCGTAATAGGTCATGTCATGTTCTTTAAAAACATCTTTCTCACGGGTGAAGGCGGCTTTAATAACCTCAGGAGCTCCTGCTGAAATAGGACAGGCCGCATTATCAAGGGTATTTTTAAGCTGAGTCTGCAAATGAGTCACGATTGGGAAGAATAGAATATCAATGTGTCGTTTCTCATTGGACTTCTGGAATATTAAGTTATGGATATGAGCATTCGCCACTTTGGAAGGGAAACAGGGATCAATGGAACCCCATTTACTCCCCTGAGACCACAACTCATCGTTTGTGAAATCGGAGAAAATGATATTTGCTTTGGGTATTCCAATGGTCTGGAGATAAGCTTTCCAAAAAGGAGCTGTAGAATACAGATTCAACGCTTTAGGTATCCCGATCCGTATGTTCTTACGCTTCTGGATCCATTCGTCACTGGCCCGTTCTAAAGGTCGAGTGATCGTCATATTTCTCTTTTTGAATAGGGATCGAATCTCTTTTTCCTCTTCAATCTGTTGGCCCTCAGGGATAAGCTGAGGTTTGAAGTCCCGGAAAGAGAGCTTGGCCGCATAATCTACTATATTAGGATAGAGTTTCTTGAGATCTTTTGTTTTTTCATTTAATGTTTTAAGGGCGTCTTCATCTTCCACAGTTCCTTTTTCACAGGAGAATCCAGAGATATACCTGGCTGTTAGTCCCGTTGGAGTCGTGGTATCAATGAAGGTACGTGAACAATGATTAGGGCAGAAATAGCATCGTGTATCTTCACTTGTTGTTGTTGTATAGGTTATCCCAATGGCATTTTCCAGTCCAACAAAGGATGACTCACCCTTTTCCTGAACCACACGGATGACTTCCAAGGCAGTACCAATGGCACCGGACTCGCCAGCGTGTTGATGCACTTTGACAATAGCCCCCGGGACTTTTTCTTTGATATAATCCACCTGAGACTTCACAGCCGCCAGGTTGTATTGGGTTCCACCCTGTAGGACAAAGCGTTTACCATATTTCTTAAGGTTAGGTTCCTGGACGACATATTGCCATATATTGAGTGGAAGAACTAAGGCTAAACCGGCCATCATCTCTTCTTTTTGCCAGCCTTGTTGTTGGAAGTTCACTTTATCTTGTTCCATGAAGACAGCGCATCCATAGTTGAAGATGGGTGCAATCTCTGCCTCAAAGGCATAATTTGCGTATTCCTTGATGTCGATACCGAACTGCTGTGCCATCCCTTGAAGGAAATACCCGTTTCCAGCGGAGCACTGGGTGTTGAGCTTAAAGTCTTTGATCCTTCCATTTTCCATAAAGAGAACTTTTATATCCTGTCCTCCCACATCCACGATGACATCAATGTCTCCATAGAAGTGAGTGGCTGATCTCATGTGTGCCACAGTTTCAACAAGGTTTACATCGGCTAACATGGCCTCTTCAAGGACATCGGCGGCATAGCCGGTGGTACCAAAGCCCATGACTTCAAGGTGAGCACCCTGCGAGTGAACTTGATCACGAAGCTGAGCCAATATTTCTTTAGTGTCCTGTATGGGGTTTCCATTGGAAAGCTGATAGGCTTTGGCAATAAGCTTTCCATCCATATCCATGAGAACCCCTTTGGTAGAGGTAGATCCTCCATCGACTCCAATCACAGCCTTTACGGTAGAGCCTTTTTCATAGGTAGCCTGCTGAAAAGGAGCTATGGAATAGTCGTCAGAAAAATCTTTATACTCCTTACGGTCTTTGACAAGCCCTTTGCTTGCCCCATCACTAAGGAGTTTGTCTTTACGACCATTTTCAATGTAGTTGACCAACTCATCGATGCCCTTGTAGACACCAATAGATGAGTCTTCATGGATGCCAAATAAGGCTGAGCCGTAAGCCGCATAATATTGAGCGTTTTCCGGGACGACTATAAGGTCTTCAGGGCTTATGCCCTCAGGGGTTTTCCACTTGCGTTCTTTCCAGATTTCAGGAATCCTTTTTTTCCACGCTTCTTTAAGAAATGGAAGGTAAGTATTGGGTCCACCCAGCAAATAAACCGTGTCCCGTAGTACGTTTCCTCGAGTCAAGACGCTAAGATTCTGTTTGATAATGGCTTCTGCTAAGGAGCACATGATTTCATCCGAGGGGACACCAGCTTTCAGAAGGTTGACCACATCAGTCTCCGCAAAGACACCGCATTTCCCAGCGATATGATGGAGTTTAGACTCATCAAAAGGGATTTTAATAAGTTCTTCGTTCTTCATCCCGACTTTTGTGACAATCTTGTCAATGGTAGCGCCTGTTCCACCCGCACATTTATCATTCATACTGGTAAAGACTTGTTTGTTCCCGGTAACGGGATCGATCTTCCAGATGATGACCTTGGCGTCTTGTCCTCCTAATTCGATGACCGACCCAGCATCAGGATGACGTTCTTCCATTGCGAGGGTAACAGCATTGACTTCATGGACAAACTTTGAACCAATATGGGGCGACACGGTTCCACCCCCACTACCTGTAATAAAAATACGCCAATTCTCTCTTGGGACAGAGGAAAAGGAGTCTGTAATCTTGTTAAGATAGTCTCGAACGAGTTCAGGCTGTTTAGTTTCGTGACGTTCATAGTTCTGCCAGAGGATTTCTTTGGTCTCCGGGTCAATCACAACAGCTTTAACTGTTGTTGAGCCAACATCCATACCGATGATCAGCCTGGATACTTTTTGAGATTCAGACTCATTCTTTGAGGGTGATTTATAGGGAGCACTATTTACGTGCTGATTTTCTTCCATTTTATTTCTCCTTAATTAACTTTAAGAAAACAACTTACAAAGTATATATCTAATGGATCAGTAGACCCACCAGGGCAAACTGAATAATTTCGTCTACAACGACCTCTATATCATCAACAGGGTTGGTCATATTGATAAAAGAATGGGCTACTTCTTTGATACTCCCTAAAATGCAGGAGGCGACAAGTTTAGCTTTACAAGGTCTAAGGATGGCCATTTCGGTACCAAGGATCAGGGCGGACTCGATGAGTTTCAGGATTTGCTGGTAGAAGGAATGTATTTTCTTATCAGAGTCCTCATCAATTCCGGTTGCATAAGTGAGTAAGATTTTAGTCAAATTACGCCGCTTATTCAATAACGTAGCGATACGCATAATATTATCTTTCAATTGAGTCAAGGGATCAGGGGATGCGTTGATGTCGATTCGCTTGATGGCATGGGTCACAGAGGCTAATAGATCATCCAGCAGGGTGTCAAAGATAGTTTTCTTGCTGTCAAAATATAAGTAAAACGTCCCCCTGGCGATACCAGCGTGTTTTATGATGTCGGCCACAGAGGTTGAAAAAAAGCCTTTTTCGGCAAAAATCTCTTCAGCACTTAATAGTATGGAATTCTTTCGTTCAAGTTTAATCATTTTATCCCATAGACTGACATGTCATTCTAGAATCCTCAACAAATATAGCTAGTTTTATTATAAAACCAACAGTTATTTTAGTTTTTCAGAAAAAAATACAGATTATCGATCATCATCAAGCCATTTCATGAGCCAATCATGATAAAGCTATAGTAGGTCAGACATTCTGTCTGACTTCTCATGAAACGATAATAGCACCCCACCAAACACCCCAAAGACAGGCGGATATCAGGCGGATATCAGGCGGATATCAGGAGAAGCTCTTAAGCCGT
>CAJXGR010000003.1 GCA_913053665.1 uncultured Spirochaetia bacterium | reverse complement strand
CATTATCCATTAATTTTTGTATATTAATCATTGTAGCATCCCTATTAATTGTTTATAGTAAGATACTTAATTCATTTTAATTTAACAACCTGGAATCCATAAAGAGCCTTTCATTATATTAAATCGATTTCCATGCCCTCATAGGCCGCATAGGATTCCTTAAACTCTTTTTGGGCTTGTTTTTCGATAGAGTCAATCTTGGTGTCTTCATGATAGGGGTCATGATGCCAGAGTATGAGGGTCTTCACTTTTGCCGCCTGAGCCATTTCAACAGCTTTATTCCAGGTTGAGTGACCCCATGCTGTTCTGGGCATCCCGTCTTTGCCGGAATATTCGTCATCCGTGTATTGGGCGTCATAAATGAGTATGTCTGTTTTATGTGCCAGCTTGAGAAGAGTAGGGTCCAGACAACTAAAATGCTCCGTATCGGTAGCGTAGACCATGGATTTCCCCTTATAGTTGACTCGAAATGTCGTGACATTTCCAGGGTGATTGAGCCGATCATAAACAATTTGGGCCTCACCAATCTTAATTTCCCCCCTTACTTTCAGATCATAGAAGCTAAACTCAGACTCCATTTCATCAAGAGTGATGGGAAAAGTTGGGGAGATCATTTGCCGTTTTAGGACTTCTTCAACTTCTAATTGTTCTTCACCATAAAAGTCAAATGTATTTCCCGGCATATAAGCAGGTAAGAAAAAGGGGAATCCTTGAATGTGGTCCCAGTGGGCATGAGAGAGGAGGATGGTCGCGTGAAAGGGCATTTCCTTTAACAGCTTGGTTCCAAGATTTCGTATGCCTGTGCCGGCATCAAATATGATGATTTCCTTCCCACAACGTACTTCCAGGCAGGAGGTGTTGCCTCCATACTTTATCGTATCTGGTCCAGGCGAAGGAATACTCCCCCGTGCTCCCCAAACGATAAACTTGAACGGATCTATCTTACTTTTTGGCATATTATTTCTCTATAATTTAAGGTTAAGGTTTTTTCGATTAATATTTATTAAAACCGCAAACGGCTATCAGGCAAAAGTTTGACTTTAACCATTTAAGTATCGACACGGCATATATCATATTGTAATGGAATATTTTTTATGTTACGTCACTTTTAACAATTGACCTACAAAGAAAATGATCAATAGATTCCTTGTCTCTGGCGATGGATAGCATATGATATAGAGATCCTTTAGTGATGGGGGGATGATTTGGGTGATTTGATATATTTTAAGATATACGCCGGGAAAGCCTATGGATTTGGTCACTTAAACCGATCTATCATTCTTTATGAATTGCTTAAAGACCGTTATGATGTTCATTTCATAGTCTGGGGGGATGAAAAAGCTGAATCGATCCTTAGATCAAAGAATATCCCGTACATACACTCTAAAAGCGAACGATACTTCCTTCACTTGATTAAAGAGAACTCACCCCACATAGTGATTATGGACTGCAGGGACACTAAAGCCTCTCACATCATTAAAATAAAGCCTTACACAAAGGTTTTAGCTATCGATGATCTTGGATCAGGGAGTCATTATGTCGATATCACAATACACTCCCTGCCAATCCCGACTCTTTCAACGGCTCAAGCCAATTTTTCAGGGTCAGACTACTTGATTCTGAGTGATGACTTATTAAAGCATAAAAGGCCCAGAACTCAAAAGAAGCCCTTCCCCAGACTTCTTATATCCTTTGGTGGAGAAGATCCTTACGGTCTAACAGAATACACTCTTAGGCTCATAGAGGAAATACCCCATCACTGCCAGGTCGATATCGTATTAGGCCCTTTATACAAGGGATCTAGAGAACTAGGTAGTGCGAATATCATCGTATCTCCCCTCAACTTCTATCACATCCTTCAGGAAAGTGACCTGGTTATCACATCCTTTGGAATGACGATCTATGAGGCCCTCGTACTAGATGTGCCTGTTATTACCATCAACCCTACGAACTATCACAATGATCTAGGCGATCAGATAGATGGAATCATGAATCTGGGCATAGGCAATGAGGTGAATAAGTCTGAAATACTGAATGGATTAAGTTATTTTCTGTCTAACAAAGATAATAACTGGATCAGAAAGGAGATAGTGGGTGATAAGTCCATAAAAACCGGGGGAGATCGGCGTATTGTAGATATTATTGAACAGCTATCGGTCAAGCGAGATGATAAATGCCCCGTTTGCCATAAGCCGTCACGTGTTTTTAGTCGCAATAAATGGATCAATGAATATCATTGTTTTCATTGCTATACGTTCTTTAGGAGTTCAGACTACTCCTACCATGAGGACTATCTTGATGATTACTTCACCGATCAGTATAGAAACCAGTATGGGAAAACATATCTTGAGGATAAGGAACAGATCAATCGCTTCAATCAGGCTAGACTCAAAGTCTTGAATGCATTAGTCCCACTCAAAGACGAAAACCCCCCTTTGCGATTATTAGAGATAGGATCGGCCATGGGGTTTTTCCTGGAACTAGCCAGAGATACAGGGTATAACGTAACAGGCTGTGAAATCTCAAACTACGCTTCAGACTACGCCATAAAGGAATTGAACCTGAACGTTTTGCAGGGTAACTTCAATGAATCACGGTTTGACAGGGATAAGTATGATCTCATCGTGGCCTGGTATTTTATAGAGCACCACAAGGATTTCTTGGCCACCCTAGACAAGATCAAGTCATTACTAAAAAAAGGCGGTGTCCTAGGCTTATCCACACCCAATACTCACGGGACAAGTTTTCTAAATAATCCTGTAAAGTATATTAGCAAAATCCCAAAGGATCACTTTATTGAGTTTTCCCCAAGATCGCTATCTCTACTTCTCAAAAATGAAGGCTTCCGGGTCGAGAAAATAGTGATGACAGGCCTTCATTTTGATAGGTTCACTCAATGGTTTGGTGTTTCACTACCAAAATATCGATGGTTGAAACAATTTGTACTATGGGTGCTAAAAATGATCAGATTTGGCGACACCTTTGAGATCTACGCTCGCAAACTGTGACAGGAATCCTGATCACTTGTAATCAATGACACCTTGTTTTTCATTAAGAACTATGTTAATATTTGATAGAAAAGGAGGGTCATTTAATGAGCATTGCCAATGAAATACCATTTGATCGATTGTTAGACTGTAGGGGCCTAAGATGCCCTCATCCTATTGTTAATATGGCAAGAGAAATGAGGATCATAGAAGAAGGTGAAACAATTAAATTGATAGCTGATGATCTGGCTTGTCCATCGGATATAAATGCTTGGGTCAAGTATTCAAATAATGAACTGTTAAGACTGAAATCTGATGATAACGAGATCATCGCCTTTATCCGTAAATCCATAAAGAACTTCAAATAAAAGCGAATCAAGAGACTTGTCACAGAGCCATGAATCATATAAACGCTCTGTGACAAAGTAAATCAATACGAATAGTGATTTGTTAAAGTTCTACAAGGTCCATTTGATCAAAAAAGGCAAAATTATCCTTCATTTCCATGTGACTCAAGATCTTGTCAATCTCTTCAGAGTTGGCGTCATAAGTCCCCATGTTTGTAACACAAAGCTCATCCATGCTTTCATTTAGCTTTTCACGTTCCATGTCCTTCCTCCTTGATTATGGATTTATCATCCGTGATAGTATTTAATCGGTTGTGAGTCAGGAATAATTTAAATCTCCGAAGTATAAAAATATCACACTTCATGATCATCTATTTTACTAATATTTATCTTAGGAAGTTACTAATTCAGCTTTTCATCAACATCCATAAAGCTGATCTGATAAACGATCATTCCTGAATCACTCACTTTCATTTCGGCGTAGCCATTGCTGGACCAATCTTTCAGTATCTTTTCGACTTCTTTGATAGCTATAGGGCTTTCAGCGGCCACATCAATGGGGGTCACGCGTCCCATATTTTTTTTCGCAATCTGGAGGATGATTTTTTGCCTTTCCTCAGCCGATAAGGCCTGCGATTTTATTTTACCCCGATTTTTCCTTAAAATAATAGGCAGTACAAATCCTATACCCAACAGGATTATGATAAATAAAATGATTGAATTGATCATCATATGGTTTATACCAAAAAAGAACGATTGGCTTGATTTCGTTCATCAGCACTTAAAAAGCCTGAGAACTCGTAATAGATCGTACCAGAGTCAGAGACTTTAAGATCCGCATAGCCTTTGCTGGACCACTTCTTAAGGATTTCTTCAGACTCGTCGATGGAAAGATCGCTATTGGCCGCGATCTCCAACGGGGTGAGTCGGCCATTATACTCTTTGGCTATCAGAAGGACGATCTTGTCTTTTTCTTTAGGACTAAGGGGTTTAGGCTTTCTTGATTCTGTTCGTATGTATGGAGCGGGTCGAGAGTATTGATTGGCATAAAGTATATTAGCATTTCTAACTTGCTTTGGAAGAGTGAATAGATCAATGAACCAGCCAATCACGAATCCGCCAGCTGTAAATAAATAAAATACACCCATTCCTGTTTTACCCAAGTAGAATTTATGTACTCCATAAAAACCTAAAAAAAACCACAATAGATAGGCCACAACAAGTTCTTTCATTGTTTCTGATCCTTCAGGAAGTCTATAATGAAAGATATACTTTTAGCTTACCCTTGTCAAGGGGAAATAATATCTGTTGATGATGTATTGAATCAGAATCCACCTGTCAGGTTGAGATAAAAAAACTGGTCTCGATGTTGGAGGAGTGAAAAGTTTGGGCTTTTATAATCTTTTTTTGAGAGCTTGATCCCAATATTAATACTCCCCGGAAAGCCAAATAGAAAAGAATGATGGTACTTGCTAGGAGCCCATCTCAGGCCTATTCCTACACCAAGACCAATTTCATCGGTACTGATAGCATCAAAAGATGGCCATAAGCCACCCGCTTCAAAGAATGTAACAAAGTAGGAATCGTCCAGGATCTTTCTAGTGCTAAAACGAAGCTCAAAGGATGCAAAAAGGGTGGCTCGGACCAGGTCAAGCTCAGTGGTCTGGGCGTCTGTTCTTCGGTTGGGGTATTCATAGAGGGTATTTGTGTTATCCTTTGAAATCATGTAGTTTCCCTGAAGGAAAAATCCGAGGATGATACTCCTGGACAGGGAAAAATAAAAATCGGATTGACCCAATAGGCTGTGAGTAAAACTAGCTTCAGGAATAATATCATAACTTATTATACTACGTATCCCACGGTCTGGATTGAAGGTATCATTTAATGAATTATAAAGAAAGAGAATACCTATTTGACTTTGTAGAACGTTATCTTTGAGGGTGACGCCAGTGGGTGTCGTCGTTTTATTACCATCAAGATCAATGGCTGACTCATCCGTTAATTTCTCTTTAAAGGTTAGAAACCCTGAAAAGAAGTCAAAGAATTGATAGCCTCCAGTTAATCTAAGAGAGTAGATTTCTGATAGTTTATTAGTTGTTGAATTGATCGATAGAATACGATCTTTTTTTTGGATCTGTACACTTAGAAAAATCCGATCCAATAGATCAGGTTTCGTGTATTCACCAATAAAGATGACGGATTTGAGATCCCCTTCATACCCTGCCTGGAGAAGGATTCGGTCTCGCCCGCCTCCTATATTCAGGTTCACATATTGGGCGAGGAAAATAGGGCCTAGTTCGGGACTAAACTGGGTGGATGTCACGATGGCGGACATATCCACCTCCTCAACGTGGATCACCACATCATAGTTGCCTTTTCGATTCCCATTCTTTTTTTCTTTCTTATCCTCTTGATCAGCATTTGGGGGGTTTAAGTTCTTAAACCTGAAAAAGACACTTGAAAAGAGTCCTAGCTGTTTGATTTTGATATAACTTCTGTCCAGAACATCATTACTGGTGATTGTATCATGAAAATGGAAATCGATATTCTTTAGGATCAGTCTATAGGACACATGTTTGGAGCCTTCTACTTTTATGAAGTCGATAGTCATGGATTTAATAGGTTCAATTGTTAGGACCAGCTTAAGGCCATTCAGGTCGGGTGATTCATAGAGGGCATCAAATATCTCTATTAAAAAAAGCCCTTTTTTCTGATAGTACTTTAAGAAATCATGGATGGCACGATCGAAGTTCTTTTTACTGGCAATCTTCCCGACACCAAAGTGATATTCTTCAAGAAAGTCCATTAGAAGGGACGGGTCAACACGGGTGTGATTGATGATTTTGATCTGACCGATTGTAGGGTTTTCCTTAAAGTGGAGTAAAAGATTATAACTATCTTTTCCTTTCACTTTTTTGATATAGTATTTATAGGTTTTACTTGCTATATAACCTGATTTTCGTAAGTTCTCGACTTTTTCTTTTAGATCCCACAACCAGTATTCTTTATTTTCCTCAATATCAAAGTGTTTATCCAGGAAGTCGAGGGTGATGGTCTTGGCCCCCGTCATTTCAATTTTAATGATCTTGACTTTTAGATTGGCTGAAAAGTCGATTTTGACAACTTTATCCACTCCAAAAGTCTTCTTTGGAGTTATGCTAAACAGTATTATTGAGGTGAATAAAATATAAACAGCCTGTAAAAGGATTAGAAAGTATCTTGGAGTCATGGTTTGAGTCATTATTTATCCTGTTTATGACTTAGGTCATCATATTTATCTTGGTAAATTGTATAAAAATAAAAATGTATTGACAAGTATAATGGTATTTGTTATTATTAGTGCCTATCAAATGGATAGGCCCACGTAGCTCAGTGGTAGAGTTCTTGCATGGTAAGCAAGCGGTCACCAGTTCAATCCTGGTCGTGGGCTGGATAGGTCTGTAGCTCAATTTGGTAGAGCACTGGTCTCCAAAACCAGGGGTTGTGGGTTCGAGTCCCTCCAGGCCTGTTATACATCACTATTTAGGGGTCCCATTGAAGAAAGACAGCAAATTAGTAAACTATATAAAAGAATCGGTTGGTGAGCTTAAGAAAGTTACGTGGCCCAAAAAAGATGAAGTCTTTAACTCCACTTTAATTGTTGTTGTTGTCATCGTTGTGATCGCCCTGATTTTAGGGGTTTTTGATTATGGGATGGGGAAAGTCATCGAATTCTTTTTTAAGCCTAGTGGTGTCTTTCTGCTGTCATTCTTAATATTATAGATGGCAGGTAGAACAAATGGCAAAAAATTGGTACATTTTACATATATATTCAGGATATGAAGATAAAGTCAGCAATTTTATTGACAAGTTTTTAAAGAAAAAAACCTTTGGTCTGCATATCGGTGAGGTCAAAGTACCCACTGAAAACGTTGTGGAAATGTTCAAAGGGAAAAAGAGACAGGTCAAAAAGAAGTTTTTCCCGGGTTATATCCTTGTGGAAATGGACCTCCCGGATGCTCCTGAAGGATGGAAGGAAGTCTGTGGGGCTATCACGGAAATACAGGGTGTGACAGGGTTTGTAGGATCAGGGAAAAATCAGAAACCAGCACCTATCTCAACGGAAGAAGCCAAAAATATCCTCCAGAAAATGGGTGAAATCAAAACGCCTGACACGATGGTTCCGAAAGTGTCCTATACGCTGGGAGAGTCTGTTCGAGTTGTGGATGGGCCTTTTAATAATTTCAATGGGGTGGTTGAAGATATTAACTATGAGAAAGGCAAAGTGAAAGTGCGAGTTGAGATTTTTGGACGATCCACCCCTGTGGAGCTTGATTTTCTACAGGTAGAATCGATTTAATTAGATGAGGAAAAACCATTGGCCAAAAAAGAAATAGGACAAATTAAATTACAATTGCAAGCCGGGAAAGCAAATCCGTCTCCTCCTGTGGGGCCAGCTTTAGGTCAACATGGGGTTAATATCATGGACTTTTGTAAGTCCTTCAATGCCCAAACCCAAGACAAAGGAGATCTCATTATACCTGTTGTTATAACGGTTTTTGAGGATCGCAGTTTTTCTTTTATCATGAAAACGCCTCCTGCGGCTGTTTTAATACGTAAAACTTTGGGTATCGCAAAGGGAGCCGCTAATTCTCTCAATGAGAAAGTCGGTCAAATTACCCAAGCCCAGTTAGAGGAAATTGCCAAAACTAAAATGCCCGATTTGAATGCTAACACATTGGAAGGGGCAGTGAATATCATTCGCGGTACGGCCAGGAGCATGGGTGTTGAAGTCGTTACCGGGTAAATATTAATAGAGTGAGTTTCCAGGTTCTATTAAACGAAATTGTGTATACTATATTAATGATCAAACTTAGAGGATTCTATGAAACATAGCAAAAGGTATGCAAGTGCAAAGACTAAGGCTGAGAATAATATGCTTTACAATGCTGAAAAGGCTTTAGGTCTTGTGAAAGAGATAGCTGAGGGTGATGGGAAAGTCAAGTTTGATGAGAGTATTGATATCGCCATCAATCTAAATCTGAAGGCCAAGCATACGGTAAGAGATGCATTGATTTTACCCCATTCTTTAGGGGGAGGGGAAAAGAAAATACTGGTCTTTGCCAAGGGTGACAAAGCTACTGAGGCTGAAGAGGCCGGCGCGGTTTATGTTGGAGACAAAGAGTTTATTGATAAAATTAAGGATGGCTGGTTGGACTTCGATGTGGCCATTGCAACACCTGATATGATGAAAGATGTGGGGAAGCTTGGGCCTATCCTGGGTCGAAAAGGTCTGATGCCTAATCCTAAGACTGGAACAGTGACATTTGATGTCAAGAATGCAGTTGGCGAGTTCCAAAAAGGTAAAGTGGAGTTTCGGGCTGATAAAACAGGTATCATCCACTTAACGATTGGGAAAGCATCTACTTCAGCGGATCAGCTCTTTGATAATGCTAAAGCCCTTTATAAAGAGGTTTTAAGGAAAAAGCCAAGTGACTTAAAAGGTGAATATGTAAGAAGTATAGCATTTTCTTCAACTATGGGGCCTGGAATAAAGATCGATCGTAATAGTTTAAATTAATTGGATGAGGAGACCATCATGGCGACCCCTAAAAAGATACAAGTTATTGAAGAAATCAAGCAAAAATTAAAGGAATATGATAATTTTATTATTACAGATTATCGTGGCCTTACTGTGGGGCAAATTACTGAATTGCGCAAGAAACTTTATGAAAAAGGTGTTGTGTATCAAGTTCTTAAAAATAATTTAGTTAAAATTGCATTAAAAGACGCCAAGATCGACGGATTGGATGAATACCTTTTTGGCCCGTCTGCTATAGCTTTCGCTAAAGAAGACCCCGTATTTCCAAGTAAAGTCCTGTCTGACTTTATGAAAGAAAGCAAGTTAAAGATTAAAGGGGGATACAGCGAAGGCAAGGTGATTGATGACAAAAGCATTACTGCATTATCCAAGCTTCCATCCAAAGAAGTATTAATATCCAGGCTCATGGGGAGCCTACAATCTCCAGCGAGTGGATTGGCGTCTGTGTTAAGCGGAGTGATGAGAAATCTTGTCAATGTACTAGATCAGGTAAATAAACAAAAAGCAAAAGAAAGTTAAGGAGAATTGAGATGGCAACTGCTACAAAATTAGGTATTGATGAAATATTAGAAGCTATTAAAGGCTTTACGATGGTTGAGGTGGCTGAACTCGTCAAGAAGGTGGAAGAAGAGTTCGGTGTAACGGCTGCGGCTCCTGTAGCGATGGCTCCTGCAGGTGGTGGAGATGGAGATGCTGGGGGTGCGGCTGTAGAACAAACTGAGTTTACTGTGATATTAAAAAGTCCTGGTGGACAAAAGATTCCGGTCATTAAAGAAGTCCGGGCGATTACTGGATTGGGTCTTAAGGAAGCGAAAGAGCTAGTTGAAGCAGGGGATAAGCCTGTTAAAGAAAATATTCCTAAAGAAGAGGCCGAAAAAATCAAGGCTCAACTTGAGGGAGTCGGTGCTACTGTTGAGATTAAATAATAACTGTTAAGCATTTAACAGGATATAAACCATTTAATTGGAAGCAAGTAATTATACTTTTCTTTGGTATGGATTAATTTTTATAATCAAAGTTCAAGAGAAAAAGCATTTTTACTTGCTTTCTCATTAAAAATGAATATATTTAATTACCGTCGCCAGATTAAATAGTCTTGACCTGCGTATGAATAAACATTAAATGAATTGGATTATCTGTACGAGTCTACAATATAAAGTCCAGGGTCATTTATTAATTGAGAAATTAATCTATCAATGGGAGTAAGATACTGATTATTTTTCCTGTAATCCTTAAGATAGTTTTTATGAAGACTTTAAATGAATGGAGTCAAGGTGGCATCCGTGATCCAGGACATTGATTTGTCAAAGAAAACAGACAAAATGATGATCTTGAAGTTTATCATGTCATTCACTTCTCTTTCTTGTTTTTGCCCACTGGTTCTCAACTCTCAAATATATGATTTACTTTTTTAGGGGTGATTCATGCTTCAAACCAAAGAAAAAATCACACGTAAAAGTCTTGGAAGACTTAAAGATGTGATCAGCATTCCTGACTTAATAGAAATACAACTGAACTCTTATATACGCTTTTTGCAATTTGATACTCCCCCTGAGGAGCGAAATCTTACAGAGGGACTGGAAGCAGTTTTCAGGAGTACTTTTCCTATCGAAAGTCCCAATAAAGATATTATATTGGAGTATCTAGGATATTCATTTGGAGATATTAAATATTCTGAAGAAGAATCCCGTCATCGGGATTTAACCTATTCTATAGTTCTAAAAGCCACCATACGTTTGATTTATGTGGATACAGGTGAAGTTCGAGAAAAAGAAGTCTATATGGGTGATATCCCCTTGATGACCGAGAGAGGAACGTTTATCATTAATGGGGCCGAGCGTGTTGTGGTGAGTCAGATACATAAATCTCCAGGTGTTGTGTTTAGTTCGGACGTTAAAGAAAATGTGTACTCTGCTAAAATCATTCCCGATAAGGGTGCATGGCTGGAGCTTGAACTAGACGGTAATAAAGATCTTTTATACGTTAAAATAGATAGAAAAAAAGGAGTGTTAATTACCACTTTCCTGCGAGCTATTGGCTATGAATCGAATACTGAGCTTTTAACGACCTTTTATAAAGTGGATGAAATTGATTTAAGCAAAAAAGCTGGAAAGCAAATCCTTGAAGATTCAACAAATGAAATACGAGTGGCTGAGGATATTTTAGAACCGCAGACCAATGAAGTGATCTTTGAGGCAGGTTCTGAGCTGATATCTCAGGATGCTGAAAAGATATTGGGCTTTGGCATCAAGAAAATCAAGATAGTCCACCCTGAAGAGATTCGCAATAATGATGTGGTCCTTAAATGTCTGGATAATGACGAAGTTCATGACAAAGTGGAGGCGATTTCCAAGCTGCATAGTGTCACAAGGCCTGGTGAGCCTACCACATTAGAGAATGCGGAAAAGGAGTTTCAAAAGCTCTTCTTTGACCCTAAACGCTATAATCTTGGAGTTGTAGGGCGTTATAAGTTTAATCAGAAAATCTATGAAGAGAATGAAGACACGCCGGCTGGAACAGTTTTGGATCGTGAAGACATTGTTAGGACAGTAAAATGTTTGTTGGACGTTTTTGCTGGTAATCAACAGACGGATGACATTGACCATTTGGGTAATCGTAGGATTCGTTGTGTGGGTGAGCTTTTGGTGAACCAGTTAAAAGTTGGCTTTGCTCGAATGGAACGAGCCATTAAAGAGCGTATGAATACTGAAGACATTGATGAAATCACGCCACAGAAATTGATTAGTATTAAACCTATTACGGCAGTCATTAAGGAGTTTTTTGGTTCCAGCCAACTCTCCCAATTTATGGATCAGACCAACCCATTGGCCGAACTGACTCACAAACGCCGATTGAATGCCCTAGGACCTGGCGGTCTATCCAGAGAGCGAGCGGGTTTTGAGGTTCGCGATGTCCATCATACCCATTATGGTAAAATCTGTCCTATTGAAACCCCTGAAGGGCCTAATATTGGATTGATTCTTTCGTTATGCAATTTTGCTAAAGTCAATCAGCATGGTTTTTTGATAACCCCTTTTAGAAAAGTGGAAAATGGCAAAGTGACTATGGATATTGTCTATCTAACAGCGATGGAGGAAGACAGATATCATATCACTCAGGCTAATTCACCGATCGATAAAAAGGGTAATTTGTCGGATGAATTGGTTGTGGGTCGAAAAAGAGGAGAATTCCCTCTCGTTTTGCCGGGTCAGATTGATTATATGGATGTCTCGCCGAAGCAGATTATTAGCGTATCCACGGCATTAATCCCCTTTTTGGAGCATGATGATGCGAATCGTGCTCTTATGGGGTCCAATATGATGCGTCAGGCAGTGCCTCTTATGAACCTGGATTCGCCAGTTGTGGGCACAGGCATGGAAGGGAAAGCCGCTACGAACTCAGGGGCCTGTCTCCTTACGAAACGAGAGGGTGAAGTGATTAAGGTTTCTTCAACGGAAATCCATGTAAAGGTCAATGATTCTGAAAACCCTGTGGACATCTACTCTTTGATAAAGTATCGACGGACAAATCAGAATACCTGTTTCAATCAACAGCCTGTGATTACGAAGGGAGAGAAGGTTGAGAAGGGTCATCTTTTGGCAGATGGACCCGCCTGTCAGAACGGAGAGTTGGCCTTGGGGAAGAATGTGATGGTCGCGTTTATGAGTTGGGAAGGGTCTAACTTTGAGGATGCAATCATTGTGAGTGAAAAAATGATTAAAGAGGATGTCTTTACATCCCTTCATATAGAAGAATTTGAGATAGATGCCAGAGAAACTAAATTAGGTAGTGAGAAAATCACTAAAGATATACCTAATTTGAGTGAAGACGCCTTCACGAACCTCACAGACGATGGTATTGTTAGAGTAGGTGCCAGAGTAACTTCTGGAGATATTCTTGTGGGGAAAGTAACTCCTAAAGGGGAAACAGAATCGACACCTGAATATAAACTCCTCCATTCCATCTTTGGAGAGAAGGCTCGTGAGGTAAAAGATACATCTTTGCGTGTCCCTCATGGAAATAGCGGGACTGTCATCAATGTGAACGTGTTTAAAAGGGAAAACGGAGATGACTTACCCCCCGGCGTTGAGGAGCTGGTCAAAGTATTCATTGCCAAAAAGCGAAAGCTATCTGAAGGGGATAAAATGGCTGGGCGTCACGGGAATAAAGGGGTGATCTCAAAGATTGTCCCAGAGGAAGATATGCCTTATTTGCCAGACGGGACTCCGGTTGATGTCATCTTGAATCCCCTGGGTGTTCCCTCTCGTATGAATCTTGGACAGATTCTTGAAACTCAGTTGGGCTGGGCAGGTCTTGTTTTGGGAGAAAAATGGGCCACTCCAGTGTTTGAAGGAGCCGGTCTTGATGAGGTTTTATCTAAATTGGAAGAAGCGGGCCTTCCAAGATCGGGAAAAGTCACTCTGTACAATGGTCAGACTGGACTGCCCTTTGAAAACGATGTGACTGTAGGACTTATATATATGCTTAAGTTGGCTCACATGGTGGATGATAAGATCCATGCCCGGAGCACGGGACCCTATTCCCTGGTGACCCAACAACCTCTTGGAGGAAAGGCTCAATTCGGTGGACAGCGCTTAGGTGAAATGGAAGTGTGGGCTTTGGAAGCTTATGGAGCGGCCCATACCCTCCAGGAGTTTCTGACTGTAAAAGCGGATGATATGATGGGACGGGCTAAAATCTATGAAAACATCGTGAAAGGCGAGTACGCATCAGCACCGGGTATCCCTGAATCCTTCAATGTCCTTGTCCAGGAGCTACGCGGCTTAGGCTTAGATCTAAATATCTTTGACGCAGAGAATAATCTATTAGGTTTGACGGATAAAGATATTGAGAACCTGAATAAAATGAAGAATAAAAACTAATAGATCATTTGGATAATCTTGAATCAATCTTGTTGAATCGCTGTGGAGGGCTTAATAAACCATGAGAGATGTAAGTGATTTTGATAAAATTACAATTAATTTAGCCTCTCCTGAACGGATACGTGAATGGAGCTATGGTGAGGTGAAGAAGCCTGAAACCATTAACTACCGTACACTAAGGCCTGAACGGGATGGCTTGTTTTGCGAAAAGATATTTGGCACCACCAAAGAATGGGAGTGTTATTGCGGCAAGTTCAAATCTATTCGCTACAAAGGAGTCGTCTGCGACCGATGCGGCGTTGAGGTGGCTCATTTCAAGATTAGAAGAGAACGGATGGGGCATATTGAATTGGCCTCTCCCGTTTCCCATATTTGGTATTATAAAAGTGTTCCCAGCCGGATAGGACTGCTTTTAGGGATATCTGTCAACGAGTTGAGGAGTATATTGTATTTTGAGAAATATGTGATCATCGAGTCAGGAGACACCGATCTCAAGAAAAAGCAACTACTCACTGAATCGGAGTATTTGGAATATAAAAAACAGTTTGGTGTGAACTTTACGGCAGAAATCGGTGCTATAGCTGTGAAACGTCTTTTGGAGACTGTTAATCTGGAAAGTGACGAATTAGAACTTAGAGAAAAGATGAATGAGAAAGGTGAGAAAACCGATCCCAGACTCCTTAAACGCCTTGAAATTATAAGTGATTTTAAAAACTCCCGAAATGACCCGTCCTGGATGATCATGGACGTAGTGCCCGTAATCCCGCCTGAACTAAGGCCTATGGTTCAATTGGACGGGGGGCGATTCGCCACCAGTGATTTAAACGATCTTTACCGTAGGGTGATCAATCGGAATAACCGTCTGAAACGATTACTCAACTTAAAAGCCCCCGAAATCATTATTAGAAACGAAAAACGGATGCTTCAAGAGGCCGCAGATGCCCTCTTTGATAATTCCAGACGGAAACGTATGGTTAAAGGCCCCGGCAATCGTCCTCTAAAGTCCTTGTCAGACATGCTTAAAGGTAAGCAGGGTCGCTTTAGACAGAATCTACTGGGCAAACGTGTGGATTATTCAGGACGTTCTGTTATCGTGGTGGGACCGAAACTTGAAATCCATCAGTGTGGACTCCCTAAAAAAATGGCCCTTGAATTGTTTAAACCTTTTATCATGAAAGGTTTGGTTGAAAAAGGTTTGGTATACAATATCAAAAGCGCCAAGAAGATGGTTGAAAAAGAAAAGCCAGAGGTTTGGGGTGTTTTGGAAGAAGTGATCAAAGGTCATCCTGTTCTCTTGAATCGCGCGCCAACCCTTCATAGGTTGGGAATACAGGCCTTTGAACCGGTATTAGTGGAAGGAAAGGCCATCAAACTTCATCCCTTGGTTTGTCACGCTTTCAATGCGGACTTTGATGGGGATCAGATGGCGGTTCATGTGCCTTTATCTCCAGCGGCCCAGATTGAGTGCTGGCTTTTGATGTTATCTGCTAACAATCTGTTAAATCCCGCTAACGGTGAACCTATTGTTGGACCTACCCAGGATATGGTTCTTGGCGTCAATTATCTCACTAAAGAACGTCGGGGAGCGAAGGGAGAAGGGAAGCATTTTTCGTCTATTAATGAGGTGATGCTAGCCCTTGAAAGCAAAAGTGTTGCCTATCAGGCTAAGATCCGGGCACAGAAAGAAGATGGAAGCTGGATAGAAACAACTCCTGGGAGACTTATCTTTAACGAAGTCCTGCCAGATGAAATGGATTTTATAAATGAAGCCTTAAATGATAAAACATTGGGTAAAGTGGTCTTACGGGTTCTAAGAAAGCTTGGCCCGTTTGCAACAGCTAAAACTCTTGATAGGATCAAGGAAGTTGGCTTTAAGTATGCCACAATCTTTGGCGCAACCATTGGAATTGAAGATATTAAAATCCCAAGTGATAAAAAAAGGCTGATTGAAATCGGTGAAGGAAAGGTAAACAAGATTGAGGAGAATTATCGCAATGGTTATATTACGGTGGATGAGAGGCATAATCAGGTAGTAGATGTTTGGACTCGTGTGAGTGATACAATATCTGAAACGATGATGAATGAACTGAAAGTGGATCAAAATGGGTTTAACGCACTCTATATCATGGCGGATTCTGGGGCCCGTGGTAGTAAACAACAGATCAGACAGCTCGCTGGAATGCGAGGTCTGATGGCCAAACCCTCTGGTGAAATTATGGAATTGCCTATTAAGTCAAACTTTAAAGAGGGGCTTAGTGTTCTTGAGTACTTTATTTCAACCCATGGGGCCAGAAAAGGTTTGGCTGATACTGCCTTGAAAACAGCCGATGCGGGTTATTTGACAAGACGTTTAGTGGACATCGCTCAGGATGTGGTCATTAATGAAGTGGACTGTGGGACGATTAACGGAATCGAACGTATGCCCATCCGCGAGGGAGATGAAGAGATTGAAACGCTTGCTGACCGTATTGTTGGACGCTATGTATTGGAAGATATTTATCATCCTGTTACTGAGAAATCCATCATTATGGCCAACTCGGAAGTCAGTGAGGACGCAGCCAGTACTATCGAGAAGTCAGGCATTGAAAAGGTCAAGATTAGAACGGTCTTGACCTGTGAGTCACGTTATGGAGTTTGTGTAGAATGCTATGGAAGGAATCTGGCAACAGGTCGCACCGTCGAGATTGGTGAAGCGGTGGGTATTATTGCGGCCCAATCTATTGGACAGCCAGGAACACAGCTGACCATGAGAACCTTTCATATTGGTGGAACAGCGGCAAGACAAATTGAAGAGCAAAACATTGAACTCAGTTATTCTGTCATTATAAAAGAACTCCCTGAAAGCTTGATTCAGCTTGAGAAAGAAAAGCATTCCATTACCAGTAGAAAAGGTGAGCTTATTTATCAGAGGATTGTGAAAGAGTATTTAATCAAAGAGTTTAGCGAAGTCAGGGTTAAAGATGGAGAACGTATCCTGATTGGTGATACAATAGGTATTGATCTATCCAATGAAGAAGTGAAGTCTCAGAATATATGTACTGTTCAGATGCTTGAAACCGATAACCATGAACCAGCCATATTATTGATGGGTGGGGAGAATAAAATCGTATTAAAGAATGGGACCAAGCTCTTTGCAAAAGAAGGGGATTATATGAAAAAAGGGACTAGAATAGCCGACTTTGACGCCTACAATGAACCCATTTTGACTGAAAAGCTTGGAATAGTTAAATACAGTGATATCATTGTAGGGTCCACCTTGAAAATTGAGAAGAATGAAGACACGAATGTAGAAGAACGTATTGTTATGGAAGTTAAGGATGGCAGTCTCACTCCAAAAATCCTGATCATGGGTGAGGATGGAGAAGAGCTTGCCGCTATCTCAATCCCTGGTGGAGCCCATTTAATCACAGAAGAAGGTGTGAAGGTCAAGCCGGGAACAGTCATTGCCAAGATCACTCGGGAACAAACCAAAACAAAAGATATTACTGGAGGCCTGCCACGTATTGCTGAGCTCTTTGAGGCCCGTAAGCCAAAGGGTTCTTGTGTCGTTGCTGAACAGGACGGCATTATACGATTTGGAGACAAGCAAAAGGGGCGTTCAATCATATATGTGGAATACGATAGTTTTAACGCAAAAGGTGAGCCGCAAGTGGACCAGTTGAAGCATGTTATCCCTACGGGAAAAAGAATATTAGTGCGTGAAGGGGAGTATGTTAAAGCCGGTGATCAGCTCTGTGACGGGCCTGTGAATCCCCATGATATATTAAAGATCGAAGGGGTCGAGAGACTGCAGGAGTACCTGGTCAACGAAATACAGGAAGTCTACAGGCTACAAGGAGTCAATATTAATGATAAACATGTTGGGATTATCATCAGGCAAATGCTTAGGAAAGTTGAAATTACGGATGCAGGGGATACGGATTTTATCATAGGCCAGCAAATAGATAAGTTTGTATTTAGAGATAAAAATGAGGCAGTCATCGGTGAGGGGGGAAAACCAGCAACCGCTAGGCCTTTCTTACAGGGTATTACAAAAGCGTCTCTCAATATTGATAGCTTTATATCGGCCGCTTCATTTCAGGAGACTACAAAGGTTCTCACTAATGCGGCTATTAAAGGGAAAACAGATTATCTCAGAGGATTAAAAGAAAACGTTATCATTGGACATTTAATTCCTGCTGGAACGGGTATCAAGCATTATAAAAGCGTTCAAATCAATTATCCTAATGTTGAGGAAGAAGCGATAGAAGAAGAGGCTGTAGAATCTGCGGTCTAAAGACCTTATTGATTTGTTTCACGGATCATTTCGATCTCTTCAAAGGATAGGAGTTTATTGATATCCAGGATGATAAGAAGTTTCTCTTGATCATCCTTTCCTACCCCCGTAATATACTCTCTTCCAATCCCGGATACAACAGGAGGGGGAGGGAGGATATGGCTTGAAGGAATGCTGATGACCTTCGAGACGCCATCAATCATGACTCCAAGAACCATATCGTCTAATCTTACAACAATAATCCCTTTATTTTGTTCTTCACCGCCAATGAGATTAAATCTTTTTTTCAGATCAATGATAGGAATCACATTCCCTCGAAGGTTGATGACTCCTTCTACAAAGTCAAGAGCATTGGGTATAGGTGTCATTTTCTCTATTTTAATAATCTCTTGAGTTTGCATAATATCGATGCCATATTTTTCATTGGCCAGAATGAAGGTCACTAATTGCTTAACTTTCTCGTCTCGAACATCTTGTTTTTGACTTTCAGATGGAATGTTTCTATTCATAGGTTGACTTCTTTTCCCGGATGTTTATAGAGAATCTAAGCAAATAAGTTAAAAAAAAGAACTCTTTTTTTAGCAATCGGATGATTTATGAGAAAATACTCTTGAAATAATCATGGAAAGTGATAACAGCCGAAGCCGAGATGATGGCCACCATAGCCATTAATTTCAATAGTATATTGATGGAGGGGCCTGATGTGTCTTTAAAAGGGTCTCCCACTGTGTCTCCCACAACAGCGGCTTTATGATTATCCGAGCCTTTACCCCCTAATGCTCCGTGTTCGATATATTTCTTGGCATTATCCCAAGCTCCTCCAGCATTTGCCATCATGATGGCCAGGGAAAATCCTGAAACTAATGCTCCAGCCAATAATGCAACTACCGTAGGGACTCCAAAAACTATCCCGGTAAGGATAGGAGCAAGGATAGCAAGAAGGGCGGGTCCGAACATTTCTCTTTGAGCTCCTGCCGTACTGATGGACACACAGGCGGCGTAATCCGGCTTCCCTGTGCCTTCCATAATTCCTGGAATCTCACGGAATTGCCGGCGAACTTCTTCCACCATAGCTCCAGCCGCTCGTCCTACAGCACTCATGGTCATGGCGCTAAAATAAAAGGGTAGCATCGCCCCAATGAATAAGCCAATCAGAATAGTTGGGTCTGTGATGCTTAAATCAATGGCTTTCACGTGAATTCCTTGAGTATAGGCGGCTAGCAAAGCCAAGGCCGTAAGGGCCGCTGATCCGATGGCAAAGCCTTTTCCTGTGGCAGCCGTTGTATTCCCCAATGCATCGAGGGAATCTGTTCTTTCCCTGACTTCAGGGGGCAAGTCACTCATTTCAGCTATTCCACCCGCATTATCAGCAACGGGGCCATAGGCATCGGTGGCTAGAGTGATCCCTAAAGTGGAAAGCATACCGATTGCGGCCATCCCGATTCCGAATAGGCCATAGTCAAAGCTGGTTCCCCCGCCAGCAGCGTAAAAGGCTCCGGCAATCCCCAAAATGATAGTGAGAACAGGGATGACTGTAGATTTCAATCCCAGAGAGAGTCCCGCAATTATGATAGTAGCAGGCCCTGTTTTTGCTTGTTCAGAAAGTGTTCTAGTGGGTTTATACTCATAGGATGTGAAGTACTCAGTGAAATAGCCAATGATATTCCCGGCGACCAAACCAATAATGACAGCCCAGAATATCCCTATGCCGCCCCATCCCATAGGTTTTAAGCCAAAATTGACAAACACAAAGGCTCCTATAACAACTAAAACAGAACTTAAATAAATACCTTTTCTCAAGGCCCATAGGAGGCTTTTAGTCTCAGAACTTCCGCCGGTTCGGACGAAAAAGGTCCCGACAATTGAAGCGAAAACACCGATAGCCGCAAGAATTAAGGGTGAGACGATAAATAACATGTCTTTTGTACCAAAAGCTACAGCGGCAATCGCCATCGTGGCAACAATCGAGCCAATGTAGGACTCATAGAGATCCGCACCCATGCCGGCCACATCACCAACGTTGTCACCCACGTTATCGGCTATGGTAGCCGGATTCCTTGGATCATCCTCAGGGATACCTGCTTCAACCTTTCCCACAAGGTCAGCCCCAACATCGGCGGCTTTTGTGAAGATTCCACCACCCACACGGGCAAACAAAGCCATAGAGGAAGCTCCTAGACCAGAACTTACCAAAATATCGGTAATAATCTTCATGTCCACATTTAAGGCCTTTAAAGAAAAATACCATAATGATAAGTGAAGAAGTCCTAAACCTACAACCAACATACCCATCACGGTTCCCGAATTGAAAGCAACACGTAAGCCATCATTTAGAGATGTTTTGGTGGCCCACGTTGTTCGTGAATTGGCATTGGTGGCGATTTTCATCCCAAAATAGCCTGCAAGAGCTGAAAACAGTCCACCTGAGAGAAATGAGAATGGGATATAATAAGCGTTGGACCCTAATCTTGAGGCGGAATCAATAAATATGGATTTACCCATTAATAAAATAAAAACAATAGCAAAGAAAATTGCAACTATTAAATATTGTCTACCGAGATAGGCTTTGGCTCCTTCACGGATGTGTCTGGAAATTTCCTTCATCCGATCGGTTCCCTCACTTTTTTTAAGGATTCTAAGGGACAGCAAAATAGCGAAAAGAATTGCTGCTAAAGCTCCTAGGGGGGGTAATATGGTTATTAACATGATGTTCTCCTTCATTCACTTAGGTGGTGTTTTTTAAGGTCAAGATAATCAAACAGGCGTAAGAATGTAATTTAATGTCTTTTGTCAGATACCACGAAAAGACACTTTAATTTAATGATTATTGATTATCTTGTCAAGGTTTGACGGATAAAGTTTATGGATATTGTTTTTTTTTATCATTTATGTCATAGAAACATTTGATGGATAAGGTGTTCTGCAGGTTATTTATCTCTCTTTCTTAGCTCTTGCAGCTTCCCGCATTTCTTTATTTTTAGCGATGTGAACTTCTTTTTGGAGGACTTCAAGATCCAGGCATTGTATTTTCTTCCCTCCCTCAAGGACTTTAAACTTTTTATTCTTAAGGAGTTCGGAGAATGCTATTTTGCCTTCATTGGGGCTAAGTCCAACCATACCAGCGAGTTCTTTGGGTCCAAACTCAAAAGTATAAGGGACTTTGCCGATCTTGATTCTCTCTTTTTCTACTTCCAGGAGGAGGGCGTCTAATAGTTTACCAATTGGGTCTTTAAGCAAATTGGTTTGGAGTTGTCGAAAGCCTGTCCATAATCGTTCACTCAAAATGGTGATGAGCTTGGTGGCCAGTTGTGGTTGAGAAGTGACCATCGCTTGAAAGTTCTCATTATTGACAGCCATCACATTGATATCTCCAAAAGCAATGGCTGTAGCGCTACGAGGTTTATTATCTAAAATGGCCATTTCACCAAAAATATCACCAGGCTTCAAAATGGCAATGGTTTTTTCAGTATTATCGATGATTTTGGTAATTTTGACTTGACCTTGTTGGAGGATATATAACTCATTGCCAATTTCGTGTTCACAAAAGATTACCGTGTTATCCTTGAAGGTTTTAGTAAGTCCAGAAGCATTATTCGGGTTCATGGCATCTTTGGCTAGGGGTGAAAGGGTTTGTATCTTATTTTTGGCATCGGTTACAGAGTCTCCGTCTGGGAAGTATTGAACATATCGAATGTAGGCATAGAGAGCTTGATTGTACTGCTTAACAGAGTTATAGAAGTTACCAATGGGAAATAATTGGGCAGGATCATCTTCTACAGGTTCTTTTCCTGTAACTTCTGTCATACGTTTATCTAAATAACGAAGACGAGCACTAAAAGATCGGATGATCTTCATTGCAATCTGTGCGTTATTCTGAATGAGAGCGCCAAACTGATTGCTTTTTACTTCAATGAGAGTCGTTTCTGCCATAGCCTGGGCGCTTTCTTCTCTTGGATGACCACTCATACATGAAATGAGGCCAAAGAAATCGCCGGGTTCAAGGTTGGTATCTTGCTCACCTTCAACTTTAAATTCTTTACTAATAAGAATATGCCCATTTTTAATAAGAAAGAAAACATCGGAATCCTGCTTTCCTTCTATCATAATGAAGGCACCTTTTTTAAAGGTTGATAGTGAGACCTGCAGAGGTGCAGCCATGAAACACTCCTAAATATGACACAATAGCTAAATTAATCAAGATATATGGGGAAAAAAGCCTCTCAATCCCTAGGTCAGAAAAGATCTTTTTGCTGAAAGTAAATGATAATAATTGTATTAAGATTAGCTATTTTTTAATGTTTCGGTAATATACCAATATTATTTAGAATAGTTAGTTCTTTTGTCCATCTTTTTTATTTCAATTTACTACTTTTTCATTCTAAATGGTAGTAAAAAATATTTTTTCCAAAAGTATGAACCATGCATAGCGATCGTTAATTAAAGCACTGCTGAACATTAAATTACCTAAATAGACTAATCTATTATTCTAAGGATAATGGTAATTTCTCTTGACTTTCTTTGATAATTGTGCTATATTGGCCTTCACATTCCTTTAAGTACTATAGTAATCTTTAATTATATTTTAATCTGTAAAATAATATCAGGCTTTGATGGCGTGGAGGTATAATTTAATAATGGCAAGTTATATTAGTGCAAAGAAAAAAGAACTTTTTACAAGCAGTTGTGTAGAATGTGGTTCCGAAAAAGAAATCGCTAGTTGGATCAGAAATGATTCTGGTGAACTGGAGAATTACTGTAAAGAATGCTTTGAAGAAGCTACCGGGAAAAAAGTATCCAAACGATAAATTAAAACTTAAACGTTAGTTGCAAGGTATCCATCATAATTTGATCAAAATGACTGATGGATACACCAATTAGGCGAAGCTTTTTTTGACCCACAAGAGTCTTTTTCAGAAGACGATGGCATTCTTCTTTGATTGTTTCTCTATCATCTGTAGCAAATGGAAGAGTTGTGCTGCGTGTGATAGTTGTAAAGTCATGGTATTTAATCTTTAAGGTTATAGTCTTACCCTTCAGACCCTTTTCACTTAAACGACGAATAAGATGATCAATTTCATTATAAAGAGTGATTTTAATTTCCCCTATATCAAGGAGATCTTGAGATAGAGTAACTTCACTCCCAAGGGACTGACGTTTTCCTTTGGCTTGAACAGGTCGTGTATCAATCCCCTGTGCATAGTTGTATAAGACAGGTCCAAATTGGCCTAGTAACTTTGTTAGATGGACTTTAGGGGATTTCCAGATATCCTGACAGATTAGAATATTATGTTTTTCCAATTTCCTTTGAGTGACCCTCCCAACTCCAGGTATTATAGACACAGGTAAGTTTCTCATAAAGTCTTTGGCCTCATGAGGTTTGATCACACACAATCCATTGGGTTTCTTGTAATCCGATGCAATCTTGGCCAGTAACTTATTGTGAGCCACCCCACAAGAGGCGATTAGATTCATTTCTTTAGCGATCTGAGATTTAATCTCTTTAGCAGTATGGGTAGCCGACGGGATGTTCTTCTTATTCTCTGTCACATCGAGATAAGCTTCGTCCAGGGAGAGAGGTTCGATTTGATCACTGTATTCCTGAAATACTTCTTTGAGCTGAAGGGCTATCTGTTGGTATTTCTGAAAGTTAGGACCGATAAAGTGAGCTTGGGGACAAAGCTTGATAGCTTGAGCTGAGGCCATGGCTGACTTGACCCCAAATTGTCTGGCCTCATAGGAAGCGGCACACACCACTCCACGAGATTTTGGGCTTCCGCCTACTATTACACATTGACCTCTTAGGGCTGGGTTGTCTCGTTGTTCTACAGAAGCGAAAAAGGCATCCATATCAACGTGTATAATCTTTCTGTTTTGAGGTTCTATTGAATGACTCATAAAATATACAATAATAGATTTCGGAGAAAAAATCACACAGAATAGTATAAATTAAGTATTTTTTTATCACGTTTAGAGAGACTGTGTTAAAATTGATACAGAACTCTCCCGAAATTGCACAGATTTTAAGGTCTATAAATGGAGTGATTGGGGAAATTGGAAAAAATCATGACCAGGCATTCTTATATAAAATATAAGAGTATATAGATTTACCTTTTTTCTATGGATATTTTTCATCCAGATACAATAATTGGTATGCAATTTGAGTCTCATTTGATATATTTCAAGATTAAAGACTTAAGGAGTTCATCATGAGAAAATTAGCTGTACTTTTCATATTGACATTTGCTTTCACGAATCTATCTGTGGCTTTAGACATCAAGACAACCATTATTGGAGAATGGAAAGTCACTAAAATACAGCGTAAAGGAAAGAAGCTAAATAGTAGTGATCCCATGGCTCAGTTTAAGAATACGATTGTAGTTTTTTATAAAAACAATAAGCTGTTACTTAAGGCTGGAAAATCTGAACTTCCAGGTAAATGGAGTGTGAAGAATAAAAAGCTCCGCTTTTTGGGGAGTAAGTATGGTCTGGACGTACATTTTCACTCCAGAAACAGGATGATCGTACACTATGTTAAAGATGATGTGAAGATTTATCTGAAAAGACTCAAGTAACTCTTTTGCTTTAAGACATCAAGAAAGTGTGGAAATAATGGTCTTGCCCTTGACTCTAGATAGAAATTATGATAACTTGAAGGATGATTATAAAGTCCTATGCTAAAGTGAATCTCTATCTAGAAGTTCTGGGGCGGCTTAGAGACGGTTATCACGATATTGATACCCTGTTTCAAACGATCAGTCTTTATGATACCCTTCACTTCTATAAGATGGATCACTTAGGACAGGGTCAATTTGAGTTAGAATGTAATATCCCGGGATTAGTTAGTGACAACATCATCTGGAAGGCGATAGAGAGCCTAAAACCTTATTTACCCTCAAACAGTAAAGGGCTTAGGATCGTTTTGGATAAAAATATCCCCATGGGATCTGGATTAGGAGGAGGGAGTTCAAATGGAGCGATGACTTTACTGGGTCTGAATCAATACTATCAGTTGAATCTGGATGAGAAAGTATTAATGGAACTTGCTTCCCGGTTGGGAGCAGATGTCCCTTTCTTTATCAGAGGGGGATTGGCTAGAGGCCAGGGAATTGGTGAACAGCTAACTTATTATGATGAAGTGGTTTGCCCGATCCATTATCTTATTATCTACCCTAATATACATATTGTGACGAAAGATGCCTACGAGGCCATCGATAGAGATCACCAAAGCGTGAGAAAGGATTTAGGGACTCTTCTGGATGGTCTAATGAATAAGGACCTTATAAAAGTATCCGATAATCTTTTTAATAGATTTGAAGAAAGTCAATTCAGGAAATATCCAATACTCAAGGATTTGAAGGATAAGTTATTGAGTCTTGGTGCGCTGGGAGCTTTGATGTCGGGGAGTGGCTCAACAGTATTTGGAGTTTTTGAATCCCAGGGTAAAGCTCAGATGGCAATGAATCATTTTACTGATAGCCCTCATACCCTTTTTTGGGCTGAAAATATTGGAATTGCTTGAAATAAAGGTGATTCTCAAATTAGACAGTACAAGCCTATAAATGGTTTGTATTCAAAAATATATGCAATTATAAATACGTGATTTTGGAGAAAAATATGGAAGAACTTAAACTTAAAGCAGATCAGAGGGAAAAGTCAACAAAAGGCTTTCTCCATCAGCTAAGAAGAGATGGAAAAATCCCCGCTATTTGCTATGGAAAGGGTAATATCAATGTTGTTGTTGATCGAAAGGACTTTGAAAAGGTTTTACTGAAAGCTGGACAGCATATTATTATCGATTTGAGCATCTCAAAGGATAAAAGCCGCCCAGTATTGGTCAAATCCTATCAAATAGCCCCTATCCAGAAAACGATTACTCATATTGATTTTTTAGAAGTCATAAAAGATAAGCCGATCAAGGCCCAGGTTCCCATTAAACTTGTAGGACAGGCTGCGGGTTCGAAATTAGGGGGCGTTTTAGAACACAAACTTCATAAGTTGAGTGTAAAAGCTTTGGCTGAAACTATTCCTGAGTGGGTGGAAGTGGACGTCACAAAGCTTAATGTTGGAGATTCTCTATACGTGGAGAACTTAAGCCTGGATAAGAATATCATAATACTGGCCAAGCCAAGGCAGGCTATAGTAGCTGTGGCCGCTTCCAGAACAACCAAAATGGCTGAAGAAGGGGAGAAACCTGAAGAAGAGCAAGAAACAACTACTTCATAACCATGAAACTTATAGTTGGACTAGGGAATCCGGGTAAGAAATATGACAATCAACGACATAACCTGGGATTCATGGTCATTGATCGTCTGGCTAAGAGTCTTAGTATAGATATCAGTGATAATAAGTTTAAAGCGGAGTATGGGAAGGCTTCTTTAGAGGGAGAGTCTGTCGTTATAGCTAAACCAATGACCTATATGAACCTAAGTGGTCATGCCGTACAGGGTTTGGCGAGTTTTTACAAGATTGAGTTTTCAGAGATCCTCATTGTTTGTGATGATTTCAATCTGGACTTTGGACGGATAAGAATCAGGGAAAAGGGCTCAGACGGGGGGCATAATGGGCTTAAGTCCGTTATTGCCTGTCTGGGAAGTCAAGATTTCCCCAGGCTACGTCTTGGTGTTGGTTTACCCAAGGGTTCTGGAGATATAAGCAATTATGTTCTCTCTCAATTTGGCGGTCAGGAGAGAAAAGATTTGGATCCTTTCATTGAAAGATCAAAAGATGCTATCCTAAGCATTATAACAGACTCCATTCGATCTGCCATGAACCAATACAATTCATGAGACTCTTAGAGACGTTTCGTCAAGCCATTGTAAGTCATCATTTACTGGATCCTGGGGATAGAGTCTTAATTGCCCTGTCTGCCGGCCCTGATTCAACCTGCCTCCTTGACTTATACCAGAGTATAACGGAAGAATACAACCTGGAGCTTGGGATCGCCCATATTGATTATCACCTTCGCGGGGAGGAGTCCGATAAGGAGGGGAGGTGGATACGTGATAGAGCCAAAGAATTAGACCTCCCCTTATATCAGAAGGATCATCCAATCGTCCAAAAGAGTCATGTGCAGGTCGAAGCCCGTAGAGTTCGCTATCAATACTTCAGGCAAGTGTTTGAAGAGAAAGGATATAACAAGCTATCTACAGGTCATCATTTAGACGATCAGATTGAAACGTTTTTCTTGAGACTCATGAGAGGGACTTCTTTAAATGGGTTAGTATCCATGAGTTATTCTTCTGTCATGGAGGGGCTCAGGATTATCCGCCCCCTGTTAGGTGTTCCTAAAAGTGAATTAATAAGCTATTTAGACGATAAGAAAATCTTCTACTTCATAGATCGTAGTAATTTGCAAGGGAAATATAAAAGAAACCTGGTAAGAAACAAGTTAATCCCCGTTATGGAAGAGATATTTCCGAACTATCGATTGACTATGGACCAGGTTATTGATCACTTGAAAGAAGAGAACCAATTCATACAAAACCTGACCTACAGGTTTATAGACTCGATAAGCATAGGGACTAACGGGCTGGAAAGGCGAATAGATAAAGGGAGATTCAATATGCAACCCCTAACCCTTAGAAAGAGAGCTATAGTCCAGATGGCAAAAGACCTGGGGGACAATTGGAACTACTTTAGTGGTGATGAACTTGGTAATATAGTTGATCAGATCAAATATACCAATGATTCTGGAAGTCGAGTTCTCTTTGACAAAGAAGATATCAGGATTATCCTGGAATACTCGTGGATTACAGTGCTCTTAAAAAGAAGTGACAATATTAAGCCTTTTCTACCCACTAAATTGGAAATGGGGAAAGAATATTGCCTGTATGATAACCCTGTTGACGCGTGTTGGATGTTAAATGTTTCTTTTCATGAGATCAATCCTCCCGAAAGACAGGGCCTATTAGATTCTATAAAAAAGGATTTGTTTAAACTTTATCTAGATCACGAAAAGATTGATGAGAGTCTCCATATTCGATGTTATAGACCAGGAGATCGGATCGAATTAGATAAAGGATTAGGCCATCAAACAATTAAAGACATTTTGATAAACAGTAAAATCCCTGAAAGAATGAGAAAGCATGTCATTTTAATATTGGATGGTGAAAAAATCATTGGACTAATTTCTTTGCCACCCTACTTTTATATTCGCCTTTCTAAAGAATATTATGTATCGACTCAAACCAATTTCATAGTGACACTTTTGATAAATCAAGTCTCCAGGCAGGGTTTTAGTGACAGAGAGGGAAAACATACTTTTACTTCCATTTATCCGAATGGACTAGGATAAAATGAGATACTATGCTATTGACACTTTCCAAGGCTTATGTTATATTAAATACTGCCATTTTTACGATAACTTTCTTCCGTAAAGAATATCTCGCGTCTATCACGTGCCAATAAAATATGAATGGAGTAACCC
>CAJXGR010000002.1 GCA_913053665.1 uncultured Spirochaetia bacterium | reverse complement strand
TCCGCAGTCCATGGCTCCAGGGTTGGTAAATGTTTAAGAGTTGCTTTACATCTTTCAACGGCATCAGAATTTCTGTCATATCCATGAGTTTTAAACCCAGCTGTAATCAATGCGTGCATCAATTCAGTGCCTATGTAACCAAGACCAATTACAGCACATATTGATGAGGTATTTTCGATTTTCTTAATTAATACGTTAAAAGCTAATTGTCGTTGCATTTTGCCACTCAAGTCATTTATTTACATTTTTCAGGCTTCTTAAATAATGAAATATTGTTAAATAGTTTAGATTATCCTATTCTAAATCTTAAACACCGTAAAATTATGTTTTACCATGCAATATCAATTGATATTTAAGCATAGACTAATTGCAATCTTGCCTTTATATTATAGTGCTGGTGGACAAATACAAGTATGAAACCAATATGAGAGTAACTAATGGTAAAAGCACTTTTTTTAATTGAAAATGTTCCTTTTAGCCTGGATAGCAGAGTACGTCGCCAAACAGATATTTTAAAAAAAGCAGGTCAGCGTCTTGTCATTCTGAAGGAAGAAACTGCCCTATGAAGAATCTCCCGCTCTATACATTAATGTTTCACTACTTTCTCATTCGTTTGCTGAGCAAAATGTCCTTCTAGCTGTTCCTCTGAAACCAGTGTATTCACAGCAATTGTCTCACTAGGAGTCTGTTGGATGAGGCTTGGCTCAAAGTAATCTATCTTATGGCTTTCCACAAAGCCGTTTAGGGCTTTAAAATAGAGTAAACCTTCTATGGCCAAGGGAAAACATAGCATGCTTTTCTTTACAGCAGTCTTAAGCACAGTAAAGAACAGTTTTCGTTTGGCTTTTCCGGCTGAAAAAAGATAGTAAGAAATCAATCTGAATGTCACCTTAAGAGCATAAGGGTAAAAGTTAGAAAGAGCCATCATCCGGGCCAGAGACGAATCCTTCTTGATCTTCTGAACCTCCACCTGAGCAATCATCGACTTAAAGGCCTCAGCAAAATGGGCTGGTCTAAACACATCTTGAAGAAGTTGAAGATAATTGGTTTCCAGGTCTTCTTTTTTTATGAGTTTTGGTACGAAGTTCGTTTCAGCAAACATATCACCTGTTTCCAGGTTAGGGATCAGACGACCCTCACTCTCCAGACGATCCCATAACTTGGTTCCCTTAGGGGCTGTGAGCATCCCTAGCATTGGGATAATAAGTCCAGTCTCTTTTAAAAACTTTCTTTGCATTTCAAAGATACCCATATCGTCAGTATCAAAACCAACAATCATCCCGCTGACAATGAACATACCCCGTGCGTGAATCCTTCGTATCGCTTCCACCATATCAAGACGAGCGTTGTGTTCCTTGTTTGTTGCGATGAGACTCTCTTTGCTAGGAGATTCAATCCCGATAAAGAAGCTATAGAAATTAGCTTCCTGAAAGAGATCCAGAAGGTCTTCATCCTCAGCAACATTCAGGGTCACCTGGGTCATAAAGCGAACGGGTATTTTAACTGTTTTATTGAACTCAACGAGTCTATGGAGGAGTTCTTTAACAAAACGTTTGTTACCGATGAAGTTGTCATCAGCGAGGAACAGGTCCCTTCGGCCCATTTGTTCTATAATACTGATTTCCTCAATGATTCGGTCATAGGACTTGTAGCGCATTTTCCTCCCAAAAAGTGCGACTACATCACAAAACTCACAATCATAAGGACAGCCCCGTGAGGTCTGAACCATGTTCCCAGAGTAATGCTCCATTTTAACCAAGTCCCATCTTGGGATAGGCGTGGCCTCTAAGGATATTTTATCGGTCTCTATGTAATAGTTCTTATGTTCTCCTTTTTCCCACTCGGATAAAAACTGGGGCCAGATGAATTCGACTTCTCCACAGACCAATACATCAAAATGATCCTTGCATTCATCTTTGTGAACCGTGCAATAGGGTCCTCCTCCTACAATTAATACCCCTCTCTTCCTGAACTCATTAGCGATTTCATGCATTCTATGGGCATGGAGGGTGTATCCCGTGATCCCAACAATGTCACAAGGTGTGTCAAAATCTATGTCCTCTATTTCTTCGTCGATAATCTCGACTTCATAATGATCAGGAGTGATAGCCGCAAGAGTTGCCAACCCAAGAGGTGGAACCACTGCTTTTCTCTTGGTAATGTCAAGAGCTCCAGTCAGTTGCCAGAAGGTTTCTGGTGATTTGGGATGGATGAGTAGAATCTTTTTCATTTTGTATCCTTAAACTTTACTTTCATTCATTTACAGAGTTCTTATAATATAGCTCATCTATTCGCAAAATAAAACTTTTTTTTCCATCAATTATTTTTCTATCTCTTAAATATCAAAACTAAGAAGCATTTAAGAAAAGTCAATAAAAAAATCTATAAATTGCTTTTGACCTATCTGATAATGTGTTATATATTGTTATCCCCTAGGGACTGAAAAACAGCGTATTGTGGAGGAAGAAATGAAAAAACGGTCATTTATAATCATAGTTGCACTCCTATCCTTAAACTTGATGGTGATGACCCTCCTTTTTGCAGGAGGAACCTGGATTGTCCAGGTCGATGATAATAAAATATCATTGAAAGAGTTTACCGATGCCTATAAAGCAGTGGTCTATTTTAGAATACTCAACTCACCCGCCCCTGTGGAAAAAGAGCAAATAAGAAAGGTTTTAGAGAGCAAAGACGGGAAAAGACTTTATCTAAAAAGCTTTGTGGATGAATATCTTATTGTTGAAAAGGCCAAAGAAAAAGAGCTCTTTGATGAGTCAAAGATCAATAGACAAATTAAAGGGATCAGCAAGAACTTAAAACGTCAATTGATTATTAAAAAGTTTATAGAGAAATATATATATCCAAAGGTTAAGGTTTCTTCCAGCGAGGTGAATAAAGCCTATAGACAGGAAATCAAACGCAAGAATAGTCGTCTCAAAGGTATGCCGGTTAGGCAAGCTAAAAAGTTAATTAAACAGCAGCTACGTGCCCAAAAAGCCATGAAAAAACTTAAACGATATGTAGAAAAACTCCGATTGGAAGGGGTACTTATCTATAATAAGAGTATAAGTATCGTTAGTGATAATTAAGATTCATCATTTATAATCAGAATTACTTTTAACAAATTAATCATCCATAACTTATGGAGAAAATATGGGGTAGAATCATGCAGAACAAAACGAAATGGATACTCATAATCGTCACGTTATTTAATATTGGCTTGTTGAGTATAACGGTCTATGCCGCCAGGGGTTGGCTCATCAAGATCGACAAAGAGACCGTTTTAGACATTGAGGATTTTGAAAAAGAGTTTAACGCAACCATTGACACTCAGGCGATGGGAAACCCCTTCGTAAAGGCGTCCCTTATCAGAAAAGCTAAAAAAGACAAAAACGCTAAATGTATCCACCTAGGTAAGGTCAGAGATGAACTCTTAGTGATTAAAGACGCAAGAGATAAAGGAATATTAAAAGAAAGGGATATTAAAGAAAAGGTTGAAGTCATGAGTGAAGTCTTTAGACGCAACCTGATTAGCAAGCTCTACATTCGAGATGTCATTGCACCAAAGGCTAAAAATCCTCCTAAAGAGGCCATTAAAAACATTTTAAAGCAACTGAAAGAAGATGATCGATACAAAAAACTATCTGCCGCTCAAAAGATGAAGTTTGCTAAAGAACAGGCTCAACTCCAATTACTCCGAAAAAAGATTGCCTTTACACTAAATGAACTACGCTCCAGTCATCGAATTAAAACAAGTGACTATGGGGACTCTCTTTGTGAATAAAAAAAACATTATTCAAGTTCAACGTCTCCGTGGCCAATAATAGATAAAAGTTCTCATCAAGTGAGGTTTATTATGAGATGGTTTATTTTATTATTCTTTCTTTTTGCAATCAGTTTAAACAGTTATGGGGCCAATGAATCAGTATCTACCAGCGACGACGGCTATTATGGTAATGACTGGTCCAAGATGGACGAAGATTTTGATAAAAGTGTAAAGAAAAAAGCTAAGAAGCATAAAAAAAAGAGCAAATCGAAAGGGAAGAAGTAAATATCTAAATGGGACAGGCTAAAGGATTGAAGGGATTACTGTTTATCGTTATAGGGCCTGCTGGGGCAGGTAAAAATACTTTGATCTCCAAAGTTTTAGAGCAATTAGATGCCATCCAGTTTCTCCCAAGTTATACCTCCCGACCCATGAGGGAAGGGGAAAGTGAAGGAAATCCCTACTACTTCATTGATAGAGAGAAGTTTGAGAGGAAAATACGGGATCATGAGTTGGTGGAATGGAAGTTTGTCCATGGAAATAACTACTATGGCATTGGTAAAGACAAAGTAGAAGGGAAGTTAGACTCTGGAGTGAGCCTGATAACCGATGTAGAAGTCCTTGGGGCCATAGATATTATCGATTATTTCCCGAATCAATGTGTCTCTGTCTTTGTGAGTGCTGGTTCTAAAGAAGAGCTTGTTAAGAGGATCAAAAACCGAGGCTCATGGAACGAGAAGGATCTATCCAAACGTTTAGAACGCTATGATCTGGAAATGCTCTACAAAGACCATTTTGATCACTTAATCTACAATGAAGATCTTGATCTAGGTGTTCAGGATCTAAATCATGTGGTTCAATTTGAGATCAGTCAGATTCATAACCGTATGCGAAAAAGCCCATCCTCATTGCACCACACTGTAATCCGTGCCATCGTGTTGAACTCACGCAGTGAAGTCTTATTACTCAAAGAAAAATGTCCCTTCCCAACATCCAACTGGAGGCTTTTTACTACTCACGTCTTATCCAATGAGACCCCTAAAGAGGCTTTATACCGGGAGCTTCACAGACTGTGTCCATCCTTATCAGAAGACTCTAAAGAGCTTATTTACTCTTTAACCCCTATTTCTGAGCAAAAACGTTTTATGGATACCCACTACCACTACGAAATAACCTTCCGACTTGGCCTTGATCTGCCTCCTATAGAAAGTGAGAACTTTAATGTGGAATGGTTCCCGCTCAGTGAAGCCAAACAGTATTTAGACACGGAAGATTTCAAGCTCATCCAGCAGTAATATCAAGTTTACGGAATAATTCAATGAGTCTATTGTCGAATTAGTCTTTTTCACCTAATTGTGAAAAAACTAACTTACTATTTAACAGTGTTTTGTAGGGGCGACCCGGCGGGTCGCCCCTACAAAACACTGTTAATGCGACAGATTCATTAAACAACCTCAACACCTTTCCAGAAGGCAAAATAGTCCTTAATCTTTCCAGCGGCCTTTTTGGGATCGGGATAGTACCAGGCGGCGTCTTCATTGGTATCTCCGTTCACTTCAATACTATAGTAGCTCGCTTCTCCTTTCCAGGGGCAGTGAGTGGTAAACGAACTCTCCTTAAAGTATTCCTTGTTGATGGAATCAGGAGGGAAATAGTGGTTTCCCTCTATAACAATAGTTGAGTCACTCTCTGCAAGAGTAACATCTTTCCAAACAGCTTTCATACACACTCCTACAGGCTATTCCATTGAAATAACCTTTCCATTAATGGTTGGCCCCATTGACTAGGGCCTTTTAAAGTATAAGAAATAAAGACAGTGATCGTCAAGGAGAATGAGTAAATCCTCTTGGCATTTTGTCGATATAGGGATGGAAAAGGATTTAAACGTGTGAGTCATTATGATACAAGAAAATATCCAGTTCTTTGAAAGCCACTTTCCTGATTGGGTCATTAAAATAAAAGACCTCTCGGAGGATCCGGCCTATCAAGTCGAGATAAGCAAATCGGGAGACCCAACCCTGTCCGTAGAAAAGGATGGTGATACCATATTATTTCATAGCAAGTACCATCCGAAGCGTGAGGCGGCCAAGTTGATAAGTGCGGCGATTGAAAAAGAGCCTGAAGTGTTGATTATTGGGGGGATCGGCTTGGGTTATTTGGTGGAAGAGGCTTTAAACCTATTTAAACGTTGTGAAGTGGTGGTGTGTGACTTTGACTGGCAGATATTGAAATCACTCCTTGAGAACCGCCCTGTCACTCAGCTGTTTAGCAACCCAAGAGTTCATACAGTCTTTGCTGATAACCCACAAGCCCTCATTGAAGTGATGAAGCCTTTTCAGACCACCAGCATCAAGCTGATAACCCATCAACCCTCTCATAGATTGCATCCGGACTACTATGATAAGCTGAAGTCCGCTGTGGATTACTTTCAGAATACCAAAGAGATTAATGTGGCCACGCTAAACCGTTTTCAGAAGCTCTGGACAAAGAATACACTCAAAAACCTAAGTCCTTTCATCACCCACAAAGGGGTTCGCCATCTATTTGACCAGTATAAGGGGATCCCTTGTGTGGTCGTAGCGGCTGGGCCTTCTCTTGCTAAAAACATAGATCTACTAAAGGATATTAAAGGGAAAGGGATTATTATATCGGTAGATACAAGCTTTCAGATCCTCCAGGCCCACGACATTGACCCTGACTTTGTCATCGCCGTAGACCCCCAGGACATCAACAAGAAGTACTTTGAGAATCTAAAGAAGAGTGATGCCATTTTAGTGTGTGAACCGTCTATATCGCCAAAGATAGTGAGACAATATACGGGTAGGAAGCTGATGCTCGGTTCTTCGTTTCACCTTGTGGAGTGGTTAGAGGGTATGACAGAGACAAAAGGCAATATCGAGATTGGGGGGTCTGTTGCCACAGCGGCTTATGGCCTGGGCGTGAAGTTGGGTTGTGATCCAATTGTATTTATAGGATTAGACTTAGCCTATTCCAGGAATCAGACCCACATGAAGGGAGCCTACTTCGAGGAAAACTGGTTCTACCAATGGAATCGCTTTGAGAACAATCATACCCGAAGCCGATCTTTCCTTAAGAAATTCGGCTTATTCGATGTGAAGGCCCATGATGGGGGTTTAGTCAAGAGTGATCGGAAGTTTCAGATGTTCCAGGCATGGTTTGAGAGTCAGTTTAAGAAAGTCGATAATACCATTATTGATGCCACAGAGGGAGGAGCCTGTATTAAGAACTGTGAAGCCTTGCCCTTCAGGGAAGTGATACAACAATACTTCTGTAACCCAAATGGATACAGGCAACAGATAGAAGGTATCTCTAAAACCAACGTCCAAATAGAGGATCATAAAGCCCTCTTGGCAAAAGTCCTTCAGGAAATGGAAAAACAGTTGACTGCTTTTCACAGGCTGGATAAGGAGGTAAAGAAGGGGAAGCAGTTGGCTAAAGAGCTTTACAATCATGTTTTCACATCCATAAGGCGTAAGAGTCCATTCCCAAAAAGGGTTCAGGCTATCCATAGACAGTTAGACACTATTGACAAGATGATCACATCGGACAGCACACTCAACGCACTGATCAGCATCACCATTCAGAACATCATCAATGAGATCGGTGATAATAGTGATAAAGACTTAAACGAGATGGAAAAGGAAAACCATGATCTGAAGGTCACCAAACAATCCATGAACCTCTATGACGGAGTGGCTGAAGGGATCCAATTCAACGTGGAGCAATTCTCCAAAGCTATCCAAAGAGCTAAAAATAGGCTCACTCATTAAACCGCCTATCAAACAATTTACCATAAGTCACTGAAACCTTCAGGAAAATCTTTAATATATTGCCTAATACACTTAATTTAAGTAAATTAAATCATCATAGACTTAATGAGGATGGTATGGATATGGCATTTTATGGTTTTACTGAGTTACTTCTACTTCTACCCGGCAAGATGAAAATCGTGTTCTTATCCCTATTTTTCATGGGTCAGGGGGTTTTGGGGCCTGTACCGGCTGATTTAATCCCTAAGGGAAAGGAGATTAGACAGTTCAATCAGTCGTACTTCCAACCTAGCCTTGTTCGCGGCCTGCCCAAAGAAACCTATTTTTACGGCTTTATCAATCGTCTGGATATAGCCACGCAAAACTACATGATCCAGCCATTGGGTAAAAAGCTGTCTCAGATACCTTTAGCTAAAATGCTAAATACCTTCCTACCCGACGAAAGGCCTCTTGAGGAGATACAAACTTCTCTCAAACGCTATTTAGATCTTAGCGCCCAGGAGATTTATACTCTCACAAAGGCAAAGCTTGAAGTCGCTCTAACCAGCGATGACAATAAAATAGCACTGGATAACTTGCTCATCACCTACTACCCAACAATTGACGTAGAGCCAACTATTGAAAAGCTGATCACAGGTTTCAAATCATTCTTGGATATACCAAGGAAAAGTTCAAAATCTTCTGAGGACAGTAGAGAATCCCGTGACGACAGACATTCTCGTGATGTTACAGATTCCCGTGATGGATGGGTCATTCCGTTAGGTTTTGGGGTGAGTGTTTCTATCCATAAAATGGAAAGACATGGGAAAAAGTATTATATCATCACCTTTAGTGAGAAAGCTTTTGAACGATATAAGGATCGTATAGCGTCGTCTGCAAGGGATACGTTGGACTATCACTTTCGTAAAAAGAGAGTGATCCATAAGTTAGGAAAAGGAGCCTATTTCGGTTTATACGTCTCCATTAAGAATCTGATCCATAAGTCGGACTGGTTTCAAAGGCCTTCGCGTGACTCTTCTGAAGTGGATAAGTTCTATCGTTTTTTCTCTGTTGAGTCCTTCCTTACGGGAGAATCCTTTGAGAAGGGTGTCTACCATGAAAAGATAGAATTGGCCTATGACCCGAGGTATAGGTCTATCTTTCAGAAGATCACACCTTTAGGACTCACTAAAAGGGATTTCAGGTGGCTTCCCAAGGATACCCGACTCGTGTGGAGCCTTTCCTTTAAGGAACTCCCTGATATCTTTAGCTGGATCGGTGATCAGGTCTATAAACTTGGGGGGAAGCGAGAATACCGATCTTACATACGTGACTTGAAGAAGGTAAAACGGGAAATAGGGATCGATCTAAACGAACTGATGGGAGTTTTCTCGGGTAAAGTTATGGTTGCCATCAATGGTGAACAAAGCGATACGGAAGAGCTGATCACATCCTTTCGGCGTTTGGAAGATACTGTTGGCTTAAGTCTCCTGAAAAGAGTGATGTTCAGTGTATCAGTCAAAGAACGATTCAGAGCAGAGGATCAGTGGCGACTTCTTATCAGACGCCTGCCAGACAGCCACATAACCCCCTTTACCCGACTAACTCTCTTGAATCACACAGTCCATAAGGTGATTATACGATTCAGAGACCTGCGAAAATCCCCCATATCGGTTTACTGGACCTACTTTGGCCGTCAGTTAGTGGTCTGCTTCAGCGAAAAGAATATGAGAAAAGTGATTCAAGCCTCCCGCAGCCGATACCCTCGATTCTACCATAGAATGGCCCTTAGAAAGCTGTCCTACAATGTCTTATCTTACCTCTGGGTGGACAACTCCTATATAATGAATCAACTCGGTTACTTCTATGAGCTTGGCTTAGCGAGTTTAAGGACTAGGCAGTATGAAAGGCTTCACGGTAATTTCCACTTCAACACATTGATCCCACTCTATAAAGAAATCAGTGGTAAGATGGGAACAAGCTTAAGCGTCCTGCGACTCACCAAAAGGGGTGTCACCAGTGAATCCGTATCAACAAGTGGTGTGGGTGTGAGTAATTTCATAACTCCTCTGGCTGGAGGCATGTTTTTTGGTATGGGCTACTGGTTATTCGCTTCTGATGACATGATGATGTCAAAAAAAGAAGCAGTGCCTGTTGAGCCCATGCGAGTAAAGGAAAAGCCTGCTACAGAGAGTAGTACTCCAAAAGAGGCTATTAAAACAAGGACATTCAGTGGGACTTTAATACATCGACATTCGCAGGATCTAATCACTGTTTCAGTCTACAGCACGAAAGATAACGATTATTTCCAAAAAGGGAAAAACGAGTTTGCTCTCACTTTTAAAAACAACGGAAAGCCATTTGACGGAGGGAAAAACGTTAAACTCAATTTCTATATGCCTGCAATGCCTCCCACTATGCCGGAAATGACAGATCGTGCAACGATTACTCCAACAAGCGAAGTAGGGATTTATAAAGGAAAAGTTAATCTTGACATGGGTGGTAAGTGGACAGTGATCATTCAATATGGTGATGGGAAAACAATATCTTTCCCCATTATAGTAAAGTAGGGGTGAACCCGCGTGTTTACCCTTTTACAGGGATGACACGTGGGTCATCCCCTACAGGGAGGGATTAAGCCGCCATAAAAGCCTTCAGGTTTTGGCTGATAAAAGGCTGCTTTAACTTTTTGATCGCTCGCTTCTCAATTTGCCTGATCCTTTCTTTGGTCACGTTAAACTTATTCCCGATTTCGCTCAAAGACAAGGCTTCCATACCGTTTAGACCAAATCGATAGTTGATAATGATCTGCTCTTTCTCGGATAGAGTCTTTAAAGTATCATTGATACTATCCTTTAAGTGTTTATCCAACATCTCTTCCTCAGGAAGTTTGCTTTTAGTGTCGAGTAAAACGTCTTCCAGGAAGATGGTCTTTTTGTCACTTTTATCATTATTGATGGGGGCATCGATTGAGACGTACTTTCTGGTGGCTCTCATGATCGCGTCCACTTCGTTTTCCTTCATATCCAGCTTATTAGCGATTTCAGAGTGGGATAAGGTTTCTCCCTGCTGAGCAAAATCCGTCTCATTAATGAGAGTTTTAATCTTGAAATGCTGTAAAGCCCGGTTCATGGGAAGACGGATCAGTCCTACCTGCTCAGCGAAAGCCTTGGCGATGTACTGTCTGATCCACCATACGGCGTAAGAAATGAATCGATAGCCTTTTCTATAGTCAAACTTATCGCAGGCCAGAATCAGCCCCATATTTCCTTCGTTGATGAGATCGAGGAAGGGGACGCCTTTATTTATATAATGCTTGGCGATACTCACTACAAAGCGGAGATTGGCAGCGATGAGATTATTTCGGGCATCTAAACTCCCTTCACTCATGCTTTTGGCTAATCTATCTTCTTCATCTTTTGTTAAAATGCTAATTTTATCAATTTCCTGAATGTAGGTCTTTAGAGAATTGGCGTCCAACGCCTGTTCCCAGTTTTGACTTTTCGTCTTTTTAACTGTTTGACTTTTTGTCTTTTTAACTGTTTTACTTTTCGTCATCTTTTTCCTCCAATTCAAAGAGATGGCAATTGGGTCTTGCGAATAGGTTCTGCAAATTATATGCCAATTAATGATCTTCTTGACAATAATTATAACTAACAATTCCATAATGATTTATATCTGTATCGTCCATTCAGGAGGAATGCTCTAAAAGGGGCTTGTGTTAAAATAGACCATTTCAGTCCATAATCATGGGGTCGGTGTGCGTCAAATTGACCCATCCCTTTGAGAAGCTGACTGAGAAAGCAGAGCCTTCTGTCTTAGTAGATGGTCACAAAGGACAAGGGCCATCATACTCTCTATGACAGGGACAATACGAGGGACGATACAGGGATCATGCCTTCCTTTGGTGGATATAACCGCCGATTCTCCCTTTGTATTGACTGTTTGCTGTTCTCGAGCCAGGGAAGACGTGGGTTTCACAGCCACCCGCACGATGATGGGCATCCCGGTGGATATACCCCCAAGGATTCCCCCGCAATGGTTGGTCTCTGTGAGGATTTTCCCATCACGGTTGATAAAGGCATCATTGGCTTCTTCTCCTCTCATCCGGGAAAGCTGAAAGCCGTCTCCAATTTCTATCCCTTTGACAGCACCAATACTCATCATAGCCTTTGCAATATCCGCATCCAGCTTATCAAAGGTAGGTTCACCGAGACCAGGAGGCACGTTAAAAGCTATACACTCCACCACGCCCCCTATGGAACTTTGTTCCTTTCGCACTTGCAGGATAAGTTCTTCCATTTCATCAGCCACTGAAGGGTCGGGGGAGCGAACGGGATTATTGTAAACCTCATCAAGAGATATTTGATGGATATGAATATCACCAATGGACTTTGTGAAAGCATGAACCTGGATGCCCTCCAACTGGAGTATCTTTTTAGCAATAGCTCCGGAGGCCACACGAGCGACTGTTTCCCGTCCGGAAGACCGTCCCCCTCCCCTATGATCTCGAATGCCGTATTTCTTGAAATAGCAGTAATCAGCGTGACCAGGTCTAAAGAGGTCTTTGATATTACTATAGCTTTTACTTTTCTGGTCATCGTTTCTGACCCACATGGAGATGGGAGTGCCTGTGGTACGTCCTTCAAAGACCCCTGATTGTATTTCAATGGTGTCGCTTTCTTTTCTGGAGGTCGTCACTTTACTTTGACCGGGTTTCCGTTTATCCAACTCGACCTGAATATCTTCTTCTGAAAGGGGAATATTAGGAAGGCAGCCGTCCACAACCACCCCAACACCCTTCCCGTGGGACTCTCCCCAGGTTGTCACTTTAAATAGATGGCCAAAACTACTGCTCATAGGGCTTTTTATCCAACTGTCTCAGTATGATACATAAGTATAATAAAAACCCACGGATCCTGTCAACCTTAATCATCGTTAAGAGTTTTTTAGCCCTTGAAAAATGGACGAATAGACAGGCCAGGAAATATAATATTAGTGAAGTCCACTTCTGTATTGAGTCTACAGGTATTTATAGTATTGATGTTTTGAATAATCAAACAGAGTTTCATGCAAATTGGCTTAAAAAACAACGCAATTATGAGCAAAGAGCTTGGCTTTTAACACGGAATCCCTGTTCTGTTGCCTATTTTTGAGGTCTTTGAATCAGTGGGCATTTATGTTCATTCCAATATTACTGGGTTAGAATCATTTGGGGTGAAACGTTCATTTATTTTTTTCGTTATTTTCACTTGACCTTGGGTGGATTTCTGTCTATTTTAACTTAAAATCAAGGATATGTGCTTGACATTCTTTACCTTTCATAATACATTCTTAATGCTGGTAATTTACATCTTCTTGAAAGTCTACGTATAGGATGGCTCAGTGATCTATAAGAAATTGTTCCTCATGTCTTTCATTCTTTCATTAACCCTTTTGTCCAGCTTTTTAAGGGCCAATAATGCGAAGTTCCTTCCCATCACCGTTGAAGGCCTCATTCAAGACGACATCCGTGTCTCTAGCTTTATGGGTGCAAAAAACAACAGCCTAAGGGCCCTCTTAACCATTATCAACAGAGCCAAAAGAGACGCGTCGGTCAAAGGTATTGTCCTTAAAATTAAATCCCCTCGACTGGGTCTGGCTAAGCTTCAAGAGCTAAGGGAGGCTTTGAAGGCCTTTAAGAATCAAGGTAAAACTATATACGCCTTTAGCGAAACCTTCTCCAAAACAGACTATCTATTAGCCTCTGTTGCCAATCGCCTTTATGTATCCCCTCAAGGGGGAGTGGATCTAAGTGGAATTGCCTTGGAGCTTGTCTTTCTCAAAAATACCTTTAATATGCTGGGAGTCTCTCCCAACTTCCACCAAATGGGTAATTATAAATCAGCCAGTGAAATATACACTCGTTCCAGGGCCTCCAAATACCAGAAGGAGTCCATTAACTTCCTATTAGATGGGTTATTTGATGAGTTTGTGAGTATTATTGCTGAGGGTAGGAAAATCTCTAAAGGGAGGGTCTTAAAACTTGTGGATCGTGGTTTTTTCAGTGCTGCAGAGGCTAAGAAAGCCAAATTGATAGACGGATTCCTCTATGAGGACAAGTTTGAGGAGATAGTCCAAAAAAATGGAGGGGTTCTTGCCAGTTACCAAAACAACAAGAGATCCGGTCGAGCCAGAAAACCCAGTAGTATGGAACTCCTCATGATGCTCTACAAGAAGCCTCCTAAAAAGAGTAACGCCCCCAAGATTGCTATTATCTATATGGAAGGGACGATTATATCAGGGAAAAGCAAAAGAAGCCTTTTCGGTGGGAGCAATGCCATTGGAAGCGATGACTTTACAGCTATCTTAAGGCAGGTGAGAAAAGATCCCAAGGTAAAGGCTGTTGTCATAAGGATTAATAGCCCTGGAGGATCTGCCCTTGCTTCAGACATACTTTGGCGAGAGGTGCGTCTATTGAGTCAGGCTAAACCTGTGATTGCCAGTCTTTCGGATGTGGCGGCCTCGGGAGGGTATTATATTGCTATGGCTTGTCCCACTATTATTGCTAATTCGACCACTATCACAGGCTCCATTGGTGTTGTTGGAGGGAAGTTCAACTTAAAGGGCCTCTATAACAAGGTTGGGCTCAATAAAGAAATCTTCAAAAGAGGCAAATACGCCGACCTATTCACGGATTATCGCAATTTTACGCCTGAAGAAAACAAATTGATCGCCAAGCAAATGCTTGAAACCTATAAAACTTTTGTCCGAAAAGCCGCTCAAGGGCGAAAGATGACGATCAAGAAAATGAACGTCCACGCCCAGGGCAAGATCTACACCGGCACTCAAGCCCTGAAGGTTGGTCTGGTGGATCAATTAGGTGGGATCGACTTTGCTATCCGCTTGGCACGTAAAAAAGTACGAGACTTTAATAATAAGCTGGAGATTGTCACCTATCCTGAACAGAAGAGCTTTATGGAATTATTAAGTTCTAATCTCTTTATGAAACAACAGCTAGAGAGAGAAATTGAAAGCATGCAAATCTTTGCGAAACCACTCATTATTTACCTGAAGTACATTCAGAGGATCTTTTCAAAGGAAAGAGTGGCCACTTTGATGCCATTTTATATTCATTATTAGAGTGAAGATGGAAGGTGAACTTATTTTTTAAAACCCCTATCATGATGATAAAACAGGAGGATTCCCATAATGGAAGAGGGAAAAGTACAAAACGAAGATAAAAAAAGCAATTTGGAAGAGGAATTAACTAAAAAAGAACTGCCCCGAAGGGACTTTATCAAGAAAGCGTCCCTCGCAACGATTGGCGGCATCCTGCCCTTTATAGCGGCTAATACCCTAAGAGCCCAGGATGACGAAGGTGACGATGATGATGATGAGGGTGATGACGACGACGATTCGAGTAATGATGAAAGCTCATCAGCAGGCTTGGCCCCCAGAAAATTGGGGAAGGTGGGTGAAATATCTGCCCTGACCTTTGGTGCTCACCTGATCACCGACAAGAAAGTCCTTGAGGCCGCGATTGACATGGGTATCAACTGTATCGATACAGCACCCAAGTATTATGCGGGTCAAAGTGAAGAACTGATTGGTGAGTACCTGAAAAAGAACAAAAGTTCTCGGGAAAACCTCATCATATCCACCAAGTTACCCATTGAGGACGAAGATCCGACCTATGGAGGGACGGAAGAGAAGATGCTGGCCTCCATCGAGAAGAGTCTCAAACGACTTCAGACGGATTATGTGGATATTCTCTACATACACGGGGTGGGAGGAATCCATCGGGTCACAAACCCTATGCTCCACTCAGCCTTTGAGAAGGCTAAAGAAAAGGGAATGGTGAAACATCTTGGCCTGACCAGTTATAACGGGGACATGAAGGAAGTGGTGAAGAAAGCCATTGACGGGGGCAAGTTTGACGTCCTCATGCTATACTACAACTACGTCAGACAGAACGATCGCTATGAGTCCCGATTCTTTCAATACTCCGATTTGTTTGATAAAGCGAAAGAAAAAAACATTGGGATCATTGCTTCGGAACCCTTTGCCGGGGGATTTGACGTAACCAAACGAGATTTGGATAAAGGCTTTCGGGAAGCGTCCATCAGCTGGATCCTTGAAAACGATAAGATTAGTAGTGTGAGAGCCCCTATACGGAACTTCAGCGAATTGGAACGATATGCGGGAGCCGCAAAGGGTGGTTCAGGCAATACCAGTGTTTTAAGCTCCTATCAGAAAGCCGTGTCAGAACAATGGGGACACTCCTACTGCCGAGCTTGTGACGTGTGCCTCCCTGTCTGCATCTTCAATGTAGCGATTCCTGATATTTTACGTTATCGCGCTCAGTATGAGAACTTTGGTATGGAAAAGAAAGCCATACTTTCCTATAAAGTCCTTCTGGAAAAGAAAAATCAGGCTGTCTATTGTGCAACCTGCTCTGAGCCTTGCAGACATGTGTGTCCCTTTGGAGTGGACATCAAGCCCTCATTGCTACAGGCTCATAAGTTATTGAGCTTCTAAAGTTTATAGCAATCCTATGAAGCCAAAGGTATTAGTGACCGGAGCCACAGGCTTTGTAGGAAGCCACCTCGTTGAAAGGCTTATCCAGAAAGGCTATGAGGTGATCGTTAGCCTGCGTCGACAGAGTTCTTCCAAGTGGCTGGACTCATCTGCTATTGAGACCCGATTAGTGGACTGGGAAGACTCCTACAGCGTGAGTAAGCTGGTTCAGGGGGTGGATGTCCTTGTCCACTGTGCCGGTGTCACTAAAGCCTTAAACTATCATGACTACCACAAAGGGAACGTCCTCCCGACCTCCTCTTTATTGCGAGAGGCAAAGGGAAACAGTTCACTCAATCGCTTTATCTTTGTTTCTAGTCAAGCCGCGGTCGGTTCTTCCCATGACTTTATCCCTCTCACTGAAGATTCCCCCTGTCACCCCATCACGGATTACGGCATCACCAAACTGGAAGCTGAAAAAGAAGTCCTTCAATATCAGGATGACTTTCCCGTCACCCTCTTAAGACCCTGTTCTATTTACGGCCCACGGGATCATGAGTTCTACCCGCTCTTTAAACTGTTGAAGTATCACTTGAGTCTTCTCATCGGGAGTGGAACGATGAAAGTCAACATGATCCATGTCCATGACTTTGTGGAGAGTATCATTAGGGTGATCGAAAAAAAGCCTCCATCCGGCAGGACGTATTTTGTCACGGACGGCCATATCTATGGCTGGCCTGACATTACCCAAACAGCCAGTGAGGTTTATCAGAAAAAGGCTCTCACCGTCAAGCTACCCATTGTGATCCCTAAAACCTTAGGCTGGATCAATGACAGGGTCTCCAGGCTCACTAAGAAGCCGGCTCTCCTCAACTCACAGAAGGTCAAGGAAATGCTCCAGGACGCCTGGCTGTGTGACTCAAGCCGTATTTGTGAAGAACTAGACTGGATACCCCGTTACAACTTGTTAGAGGGTTTTCGGGAGACTTTAGAGTGGTATCAGCGGGAGAAGTGGTTGTAAGGAGTGTAGAATGGATCTGGCGAAACGTATTCTTTTTACTTTGTTTGCATTAGTTATTTATCGTATAGGCATCTGGATTCCTTTACCCGGCATTGATCCGGCAATATTAATGTATACTGACCAATGGGGGGTATTTGAATCATTTATTGACAGGTTTTCCCTCTTCTCATTAGGTATTTGGCCATATATTAGTGCTTATGCTGTTCTCTGGTTCTTAAAAATGCTGATTCCATCCTTACGCAAACGTTCTGTTCTTAACGATCTCAGTATGGATCGTTATCTTCGATATGGAACGATTATCATTTGTGTCATTCAGTCTATTGGATCGTTGATACTCTTTAGAAATTATATGATCAATGATCCAATGGGTTCTTTACACGGTTTTCACCCAGACGATTTAAACATATTATTCACCCTGACTTTTATATTAATCATGACTTCGGGGACTCTGTTTTTGGTGTGGCTGGCTGATCAGATCACGAAAAGGGGTTTGGGCAATGGTTTTTTACTTATGCTTTTTGCTGGATTCGCTGGTGAACTCCTTCAATTTAAAGAACTGTTGAATGATGGTAATATGAGCCGATTAAAATCTATTATCATTCTTTTAGCATTTATCCTACTAGTCAGCCTAGTAGTTGGAAGACAACTCTCTGCCAGGTATGTTCCAGTAGGAGAAAGTGATGGACAGTCTAAGATCACGTTCAAAGTCCATCCCATCAGTGACATACTGATCATTTCTCTGGCTTCCTGGTTTATTCTTATTCCATCAGAACTTATCAATATCTTTAATCTTAACAATCCCATCCTGATCGGTATTGCTAGAGCGTTATCCCCTGGGGCTATCTTTTATTTCATAGTATTTACAATTTTAATGACTTTGATCAGCAATTTTACCTATAAAACTATCTATTATAATCCCCGTGCTATCATTGATCTATTGGATAAAGAGGGGAGAATGATACCTGGAATAAAGTCTGGAGAGGCAATAAGAGTTTATCTTACTAATGTGTTAGGTCGGATTTCCCTTCCAGCCTCCATTCTTCTGGCAATCACTGCGATATATCCTGATCTTCTTATGAAATGGGCATCTATTCGGTATAACATTGCTTATTTGATGGGAGGTATTAACATTATTATCGCTGTAGGAGCCGCCTTGAGTGTGGCTCAATCCATTCAGCGGCATAGGAAATCACGGGATCAGAGATCTCGTTAAATATCCCGTTACAAGGTGTTCGTCTAATTTGGAAGAAGTAAATCGTTTATCCCTAAAAAGAATTTGGGATAGAAAAGAATTATAAGTATATTTGCTTTATAGATCATGGGACGGTGACCGTTATGGCTGTAACAAAACAAAAGAAATGGACTTATGAAGAATATTACAGACTAAATGATGAGAAACGCTACGAAGTCCTCGAAGGAGAATTGATTGAAATGTCTTCCCCTAGTTCTGAACATCAAATCATTATAGGAAACCTGTCTAGTATGCTATGGGTTTTTCTAAAAGAAAATAATCTTGGACAGATGATTTCTTCTCCTATTGATGTAATATTTGATGAAAATAACACCTTCCAACCGGATATTGTCTTTATCTCCAAGGAAAATAAACAGATCATTCAGGACCGTGGGATATTTGGTTCCCCCGACCTGGTTGTTGAAATCCTTTCCAAGTCAACCGAAAAGAAGGATCGAGGGCTCAAGTTTAAAGCCTATGAGAAGTTCGGTGTGAGGGAATACTGGCTTGTGGACCCACGGAAAAAGAGTATAGAAGTTTTTGTCCTGGAAAAATCAAAGTTTGTTTCTTACAACCTGGTTAAGACTGATGATCCGTTGAAATCCAGAGTTTTCCCAAACCTTTCAGTCCGTTATTCTGAGTTGATTTAAGGTCTTGTTTAATGATTGCCTAAAAAGAATTTGGGATAGAAAAGAATTATAAGTATATTTATTGGTAGTGACAAACCAAAACAAAAGTTTAGTAGGACATCACCGTAATTTACTTGAATCCATTAACTTTCAATACAAAAGGAGACAAAGAAAGATGATTCATCGCTATAAAAAACGCAGGCTTATACAGTGGATTACTGTATGTATTTCTCTCAGCATTTTAGCTGTACAATGCTCAGACCATACCAAGGGGAATCCTCAAATAAACAAATCCCTGCGTAATGCCGCCTCAAAGAACAAATTGCAAGAAGTGAAAAGTCTATTGGCAAAGGGAGCGGATGTCAATTCCAAAAATAGTAGTAAAATGACAGCCCTACACTTCGCTGCCGCCTACAATCATCTGGAAGTTTGCAAGGTCCTGATTGACCATGGAGCCAATGTGAACGCCAAAAACTTTAAGGGTATGACCCCATTGCATTGGCCAGCCAAACAAGGATATATAAAAGTTGTAAAACTCCTATTAAAACATGGCTCAGATCCCCACTCCAGGAATAATGACGGGAAAACACCTATAGATTTGGCTAACTCAAAAAAGATTAAAAAGATACTTCATATGGCCGGTAATTCAGGGAAATATGAGGTCTACGAGGGGTGCTACTAGTTTTTTTTAACCCAAAGGAGAAAATACCAATAAAATATGAGATAATCGTTTCTAGGAGTATTTACTGCCCTCCAGATTGAAGACTAAATCAATCCCTTTTATTTGCTGCTATGGTTATCTCTATCCGTCTTTTTCTCTAATACAAAGATTTTAAACATGCCTGAAAAGATGGAGGGGATTTCCTTTACCAATCGGCTCTCAAGTCCTGGAAGCCATTGGTGAAAGTTGATATTGATGTCTGTAGCAACCATCTGAAAGAAGAAGTTGAGGATTTTACGTCCCCATGTAGGTTTCTGATCCTTATGAAGGAACTTGTCAAAGATGACAAGACGTCCTCCCGGTTTGAGAACCCGTTCCCCTTCTTTCAATACCTTTAAGGGGTTTTGTGAGACTGCAACTATGAGGGGCATCAAGACCCTATGGAAGCTCTGATCAGGGAAGTCCAGACGGTGAGCGTCCATCCTGTGTAAGTCTACCTTTTGCCCTTCCTGAATCCACTTCTTTGTCCTGGCCAACATCCCTTTGCTATAATCAATGCCTGTAACTGGAATAGACGTGTCGATTAGGCTTAGTTCCTGTCCTGTCCCAACTCCTACAATGAGGATGTTCTCAATTTCTTTGTCAGCAGCAGTTAATTCAAGTAGTTCCTTGACATAGGTTTTCCGAACGTTTTTAAGAACATAGGTCACCAAACAATCGTAACTGAGAGAGTATAAATCCCATAATCTGGGGCCTAGAATATGTCTCATCAGGCTTATCCCTATCTTTCAGTTTTATTCATCCAAAGTTAAATAGTACTGCAGGGAGCACTTTTTTGAAAGCTATTTTTGACAAAAATAAAAAAAAACAGTATTATTTGCCTGAAAACACGAGGATCCATGTATTTAAATAGCCCTTTTCACACATTCTTTACAGATCTTGCCTCAGAAAAATCCTCCCCCGGCGGAGGGAGTGTAGCGGCTCTCACAGGCGTTCAGGCCGTTAGCCTTGTGTTAATGGTGGGTCGGTTGACATTGGGGAAAAAGAAGTATCTGGATGTCCAAAATCAGGTAGAGACGATGATTGAGAAAGCATCAATCCTTAAGGAGTCTCTCTTAGGCAAAATGGAAGAAGATGTTATTATATTTCAAGAAATAATGGATACTTATAAACTAAAAGCCAGCCAACGAGAAGAACGCCTCAAAAAAGCCCTTAAAAAATCGGCTTACTTCTCCTTGTCTATGATGGATGAAGGCTATCAGATCCTCCAATTGGCCAAGCAGATCGGGGAAATCGGCAATAAGAACCTGATCAGCGACGCCGCTATTGCTGTCATTCTGTCGATCAGCACTATGGAAGCTGCTGCGGTCAATGTGAGAATAAACTTAAAGCCTTTAGACAATCATGAAGTCACTCAAGACATTGAAACACAAATGAAAGAACTCTTCATCAAGGCCTACAAACTGAAAGAAGAATCCTTTAAGGTGATAGACCTATCCATACAAGTGAGCCACCCATGACACTTTTAGAAGGCAAGCCTATTGCCAAACGACTCAGCGACGAGCTAAAGTTCATTGTTGAAAGTCTTATTGAAACAACGAATACAACTCCCAAGTTGGTGACTGTTAATCTGGGAGAAGATTCAGCCAGCGAGTGGTATAATAAAAGTATCGAAAAAGCCTGCAAGAAAGTGGGAATCCAGTATGAATCTTATGCTTACACTAATAAATCCCTGATAGAGGCTTCTGAACTGATTATAAAGCTTAACAAAGAAGCTGGTGTTCATGGGATTCTTATTAACCAGCCTCTTCCAAAGGAGCTGCATGGGGTGATTGAATTGATAGCCCCTGAAAAGGACATTGAAGGGGTGACAGCTGTCAGTCTAGGACGTCTCATTCTAAAGCAGAAAACCCATATTCCCTGCACTCCACTGGCAGTGATGACTATCATCGATGAGTATCAAATAGACTTGACGGGTTTAAAGGTCTGTATGTTGGGTAGAAGCAACATTGTGGGGAAACCTTTGAGTATTTTACTCACAGAGAGGAATGGGACGGTAACTCTATGTCATTCTAAAACAAAGGATTTAGAGAAAGAGTTATTGTCATCGGATGTCATAGTCGCGGCCATAGGGAAGGCACATTATGTGAAGACTGAGTGGGTTAAAGACGATGCTGTTATTATTGATGTGGGGACGAACTATACAGATGATGGACTGACGGGGGATGTTGATTTTGAGTCTGTTAAGGAAAAAGCATCCATGATCACGCCTGTACCCGGTGGGGTAGGAAGCCTCACGAATATTATGCTACTTGAGAACTGTATAGAAGCCTTTAGACAGCAGGTTTCGATGGAGTATTCTTTATGATAGGTATTTTAGTGGAGTATCAGATTATCTTTAGTCTGTTAGCTGGTATGTTGGGAACATTCATTGTTATATTCCTTGCCTCCAAGTCCGTAAAGAGGTGGTTTATCAATAATGTTCGCTTCAGAAAGATGATTCTTCCTTTATTTGATATTCGAGACTATGGAAACCTTGTTCAAGAAAGTTCTGGCAAGTTGAATACTCAAAAGAACAAGATAAAACGATGTCTTCAGAACGCTGTCGGCAAAGATGAGGGAGAGATGATTGAAGCAGTCACAGAGATTTATAATGAGCTGGACGCCATTATGGAAGACCATCAAATGAGGCAGCGTGCTTTAGAAGCCAAACTATTCGGTCAAGAGGTAATCAAGTAATAATGAACTGGTCGCAAAAGTATAGGGCGTTTAAAAATAAGGTTAGTGACCAAGAGAAAAAAAAGCCTTTGATCCCTCCAGAAATACTAATGGAGCGATATAAAGACTCTTTAGGTGATCTCTACAGACAATTAACCGCTATCGTTGACGGGACAATGATCCAGAGTAAGTATCACAAGATCATGATCTCTAAAGACCCCAGAGACTCTATCATTGAAGAGAAGATGAAGGTGGAATCCTTGGTTCTGTCAGACAATGAGAGTGAACTGAAATTACTCCCCGAAGGCATTCATTTCATAGGTGTCCTGGGGCGTGTATCCATCAGGGCTTATCGAAAGGTTTACTCCTTTAACTCCATTATAGAAAAGAGAATTGTCTATATGAAAGAGCCTCATTTCTTTCTAATCCATGATCAGGATGACGACAAGGCCCTCACATGGGGCTATATCAGGGAAGACGATAATATCATCATGGGACGTGAGATAAAAAAGCTGAATGAAACAGTCCTAGAGCGTTTATTGGACGAGGTGTTCCTTTCAGGATAACAATAAAAAGATTGTTGGGACCATTTTCAATGGCCTATACACCGCTGACAAATTATTTATCTATTAAATGAATGGGCTCACTATTAGGGAGGGGATAATGAAGAAAGTCATTTTGTGGGGCATACCGTCTGCTTTGACGATCTATTTAGTCTATTTTATTATTCAGAATGCCCTCGATCTTCCCCACGCAGACATGTGGCAATTTACAGACCTGGCAGCAGGGATCCAGTCATTAAGTTGGGATTATCTTTGGCAGCAACATAATGAACATCGGGTTATCTGGCAAAAGCTGTTTGTATATGTTTGGGCCAGACTAACACATTGGGATTTCTATCTATCAAGCTTCATACCAGGATTTTTCCTCATTGTCAGTGTGTTTATAGTGTTATTGGAACTCAAAAAGAAATACGCCAAGAAATCGTTTGTCTGGCTAGTCCTCCTTTTCCTGGGAGTTTCCTGTCTATTCCTCAGTCTCGCTCATTGGGACACTATTCTAATCAGCTTTCAAATGTCCTGGTCCTCTACGGTTATTCTTCTGATACTTTTTGACTTATACTTCAGGAAGTTTCTAAGTCATGATAAACATTGGCTCAAACTCATTGTCATTATCACAATAACCGCTTTCATTCACGCACAGGGCCTGGTTATTGGATTTTATCTAACAGGCTATTTCCTATTGTCATTATTGTTTAAAGAAAAAATCAATAAGAAGTTTTATCTCCTACTTGGCACATCAATCATTATAACCGTTGCTTATTTATATAATTATAAGATGGGGAATCAAGGTTTAGATCCCTTTCTCTTTGTCAAAAATCCTTTTGAGGCTATCGCCTATTGTGGCGGCTTTATAGGAAATGCTTTCGCTCAAACCAGAAACCCATACTTTGTATTAATCTACCTTTTATTTCTCATCCCATCGTTTAGCTATAGTTTTTACTTGAACTACAAAACAAGTAAATTAAAGTCAATCATATATTTATATAGAGAAAACCCTCTCATTGTACTGGGTGCCCTGATCATGCTTGTAGTCATGGTTGGAAGATTGGAAAATGGGATTTATCAGGCGGCCTCTCCAAGGTATGTTACATTTTCACTCATATTGAATATTGGCATTTGGCTATATATAATCTCTGCATGGGAGAAGCATCGAGTCCCATTCAAGAAGCATCTTGTTACAGTTTTCAGCCTGTTGGGTCTATTTGCCTATGTCATTGGTATGACAGGATATTACAGTGGGTTAAGTGGCGGCTTAGTGTATGGTGGGAAGAAACTTATGGATAATAGGCGATCCTATCATGATTGTATCCTAAGTCATCCAAATGATTATCGAAAATGTGATCGATGGGCCCATGATGTTTATCCAGACAATGATTATCTTTATAAAAAGCTTGATATCTTAAAAAAACATCGACTCAGCCTATTTAAATAAACTCAGGATTAATTCCCTGACTCAAGCAACGGAAAGCTATCGAGGGAGAGTAAATATATAGTAGGACCTTATCTTTTTACCGAATAGATAGACGTCTTCTTTGTGTAGATAGTCTTTTGGAGGCTGTTCTCTTATTGAGATCAAATACTTTTTTGGGCTCCTTAAGTTTCTATAAAAGTACTGTCCGGCATGTCCCACCCCAAAATCCTGCTTGGTCTCACTGATGAGTCCCTTGGAGGAAGCCCATTGAGCCATCCGCTCCTCAGCTGATCCTGTTTCAATCAGATAATAGCTACTCACAAAGCTTAATACGCTGAACACAAAAGCTGTTGACCAACCCAGCCATTTAGTTAATCGGGGCAAGCGGTTTCCTAATATGAGGATCACATAAAAAGAAACGAAGGGATAAACGAATAATAGGTAGCGCTGAGCAGGTCTTGTGAAAGACGAAATGATGATGAAGGGTATTACAGTCACTAAAATAAAGAAGGCCAGACGACTTTTCTTTTTATAAGCCTCTATCACTAAGGATATAATAATATAAATAGATAGAATAAACCCTGTGACCCTGATGAAAGCGATACCTTCTTTCCCCAAGAGGCTGTCAAAGTACCTGCCAAAGTCCATCTCTCCGGTCTTGAAGTGGTAGAAAACATTCCATGAGAATAGGCCTAGTAGTAAAACAGTGATAGTAAATGTATAATAAATCTTTTTATTCGATGAAGCCTTTTTCAGATAGGATATAACGGGAATCACTACAAGGAAACCAAGCATCACGCCAAGAAAGCTGATATAGTTGGACAAGTTTAAAAGGACTCCTTTTAAATGAAAGCTGTGTACTGTTTTATATTTCTCAGGAAGTATGAATATGCCGAAGTTCGTATAGATGTAAGCAAAGTAAACCCCCAAAAGAGCTAATGGCAAAAGCGTATAACTTACTGAGTAATAAAGTTTTGTCCGATTCCAAACAAATCGGCCCTCGTCATTGAAAAACAACAGGTAGATAAATCCGAGGCCTAAAAGCATACTATTCCATTTGATAACACAACTTATACTAAAAATCAATCCGGCTATCAGGTGGATGTACCAGTTATTTCTGGCTTTAAAGCATAAGTAAAAGGATAAGACCACTAGGCCAACGGGCAAAATGTCATTGGTTGCGGAATGACTGTATACCCAGATCATTGGGTTGAAAGCTGTTACGAAAAGCCATACCATAAAATATGTCCAATGGATTTTATTTAGAAGGTTCTTTAAATAAAAATGATAAGCAACCCAAAAGATGATGAGAGCACCTACCAGAGAGGGTAAACGAAAAGCAAAGGAAGAAATCCCAAAAACAGACGCAAATATAGCCATCACAAAGGGATGACCCAGAGGATTGGCCTGGTTTTTCCAGTATTGCTCAAGTCCTAGAGTGTAGTCAGGATTGATGAGAGCCTTGGCCGCTGATACAAAAGAATGTTCAGCATTGACCCAAGAACTATTGATATAGATCAGATGTAGGATGACAAAGAATAGTGAGAACGCATAAAAGACAATAGAGAGCTTTTTGTGACTCATTCAGTGCCCCCTGGAACCTTTAAAAGCCTTGTCATGTGTGAGAACCTCTTTTTTTATAATCTCCCATAGAAAACCATTTCTCGATGAGACTGTACAATAAATATGCATAAAAATACATTATAAGATGCTAATTTTCCATTGATAAACCTGTTTTGTTCAGGAAATAGAGGGTATATTGATGTGCTAATTTTCTCACTCAGGCGCACTTTCAAGAAATCAAGGCAAAAATAACTAAAAAAAAGCTTCAGCTTGTGATAGAATAAATAGAAAGTATATAAAAGCCGTTAGCTTTAACGGATGATTTTAATTAAAACTTTAAGCAAAAAAAAGGACAGTCTAAAAACGTCTTTAAGTTTTATTTACGTTATATTTTTCTTGATTTTAAAAATCATAAAAGGTATCTTTAAAATGAACAATATTCAAGAAATATTTAACTCGATCCAAGAATCAGGAAAAGTTCCTGAGGGCTGGGAGCCTTGTAAGGGAAAGTACGTTAAGGAAAATGTGAAGAATAAAACTTTGCTAAAAGAACTTAGGAAAAAGCTCCCTGGAAAATGGAACAAGATTTACCGGTTTGGAGTGGATGGAACCGAAATCCACTACTTTGAACATGGATCAGGAAAAGTTTTTAATGTTGAAATTAAAAGATAAGTATCCCATAAGCCAGTTTCTCTCTCTCCTCAACAAAAAGGAAATGGAAAGGATTATAGCGACAATGACAGAAACAATCCTGGTCGAAATCAAGGAGAAAAAAAGGACTATCCAAGAGGCTGAACAACTTATATTCAATATGAGCACCCTTGAACTTTGTGACAAACATGCATTAAACACAAAATTAAGAGATATCGTTGTCCAGGGAATGGAATTAGAGGATATTAATTATTTGACTGATAAAGAAACCCTAAAACAAGCCATCGATGATTGTCTAAAACAAATCCATCAGTTAGAACCTAGCTTAATGAATGCATAAATCAATTATATATAGTCTACTAAAAAGTAATTCTTAATCTGTACGGAAGGCTATTTTAACGGCTGCTTTTTTTATAATCCCCCATAGAAAACCACTTCTCTATGAGGCAATAAAAGACGATAAATAAATATCGGCTACCCATTTCCTTGATCTTCAGTTTGGACTCTCCCGATGTTCTATTGGTCCAGGAGTTGGGTAGAACAGAATAGGTGTAGCCCCTCACAATGGCTTTAAGGGGTAGTTCAACCGTCAGGTTAAAATGAGGGCTTAGAAATGGTTGTAGTCCAGGGATCACATGGGCACGATACATCTTGAATGCATTGGTAATGTCGTTATACTTAATTCTGAACAGCAATCGGATGAAATGATTGGCTAAACGATTCACATGTTTTTTGATAAAAGGATAGTCAATCACCTTTCCACCCTTGGACCACCTGGTTCCAAAGACACAATCCTTTTGGCTGACCTTGATTTCATTATAAAAAGCGACCACATCCTCCGGGCTGTCCGAGGCATCCGCCATATTTATGCAAACCACATCTCCCACAAAGCTTTCCAGGCCCTTACGGACGGCAAATCCAAAGCCATTGGGGGGATCATTATCTATCACGACTAACTCTTTAATTTCCCTAGAGAGTTCTTTTAACAGGATTCCCGTCTGGTCCGTCGAATTGTCATTGATCACCCGGATCTCGTGGTCGATTTGAGCTTCCTTTAAAACATTGGATAGCTGTCTCACAGTTGATTCGATACAACCCTCTTCATTGTGGGCCGGCAGGATACAGGATAATTTCATGGACTTTTCACTCTATCCTTTGTGGCCTCAACAATCTCATCGATAATTCTCTGCATATCATAGCGATAAGACCAATCTGGATAATGACTTTTGAACTTTCGAATATCACTGATCCACCAAATATGGTCTCCAATCCGTGATTTATCAGAGAGTTCGTAGTGATACTCTTTACCCGTCAGGTCTTGAACCATCTGGATGGCCTCCAGGACAGAACAGTTGCTGTGTCTGGAGCCACCCATGTTGTAGGCCTCTCCCATACGTGGGTTCTCATAAAAATGCCAGAAAGCCTCGACTAGATCATGGGCGTGTATGTTGTCTCTCACCTGCTTCCCCTTGTAGCCAAAGATTGTGTACTTTCGCCCTGAAACTCCACATTTTGCAACATAGGCTAAAAACCCGTGAAGCTCTGCTCCACTATGAGCTGGGCCGGTTAGACATCCTCCCCGGAAGACGGCTGTTTTGAGGTTAAAGTATTTACCATACTCCTGAACCATGATATCAGCCGCCACTTTGGACGCTCCAAATACACTATGCTTCGAGTTGTCGATGGACATGGTCTCGTCAATTCCATGCTCTGCAAAGGGATGAGAGGGATCAAGCTCCCAACGACTCTCCTTCTCAATGAGAGGCAGGCTATTGGGGAGATCCCCGTATACCTTATTGGTACTGGTGAATATAAATACTGATTCGGGAGATTCCTGTCTCATCCCTTCCAAGAGGTTCAAAGTTCCGTTGGCATTGATCGTGAAATCCGTGATGGGTTCTTTAGCGGCCCAATCATGACTGGGTTGTGCGGCACAGTGGATCACAAGTTTGACATTGCTTTTTGCCTTTTTGAATAAGCGATTCACCTCGTCAGTGTCGCGTATGTCTATACTAAAATGTTTGTAATTCTTAAGTTGAGAGAGTTCTTTCTTTTTCCAGTCCGTGGAACCGTCTTCTCCAAAGAAATACTTCCTCATATTGTTGTCAATACCCCATACCTCAAAGCCTTTCTCATGAAAGTACTGGACGGATTCGCTTCCAATAAGTCCTGCGGACCCTGTGATAATAGCAATACTCATAATGACCTCTAAAATATCTGTTGTAATGTCCTATGGTTCTTTGTCAGCCACTCATAAATGTCGGAGACTATATCTTGAACGCCCAAATTAGGCTTCCAGCCAAAGCCTTGATGGGCTTTCCCGTAATCGGTGATGTATAGGGGGATATCGACTGCCGTGGTTTCAGGGATTTCTTGTATTTCAATGCTATTGCCTGTTATTTCCTGACATAGCTTCGTTAATTCCAACAGGCTCACTGAGATATCTGTCCCACCCCCGATATTGTAAATCTCTCCAGAACAGCGATTCACCTGGTCTCTCTGGATTTCGATGGCTTCAAACAGGTCTTTTGGGTGGAGTAAGTCTCTCACTTGTTTGCCTTTACCGCCGAAACCTGTGTATTTTAAGGGCTTTTCAAGATAATGACGAGCCACCCAGAGAGTGAAAACACCCTGTTCCACCTTGCCAAACTGCCCCGCACCGCATAAAACCCCACAGCGATTGATGATGGCTTTAAGGTTATAAGTATCGACATATTCTTGAATAAGAAGCTCAGAGGCTAATTTGGTGGCCCCATAAATGGATCGGGCTGTATTCACGGGGAAGTCTTCATTGATTCCCTTTTCAGATAAGCCAGAGAGCGATCCTCCAGATTCATCAATATAAAACCTTGTGTCACCCTCTTTTAGGGGGATTTTTTTTAGGGGATCAATGGAGTAGACACGGGAGGTGGATAAAAAGTTAAAACAGTCCGCATGGTGAAGGGCAAAGTTCAAACAGTTGACGGTACCCTGTAAATTGGTTTGTAGGGCGTATAAATTGGGCTTGTTTAACCCCATTAATACGGATGGTTCAGCAGAAGCCTCGATAAAGAGATCAAAGTGATCTTCCAGGACAGATAGATCCTCATAGATACGGATATCGCCATGAACAAAGTCAATGCCAAGCCTACTAAACTCTTGGATGTTCAGCTCAGACCCTCTTCGGTGGAGGTTATCGAAGGCCACGACCTTTCCATTGGGATATTTACTTTTATAGAGCCTGCAAAGATAAGCCCCCACAAAGCCGGCTCCACCAGTGATTAATATCTTCATTTCTCTCTCAGTCTATTATTAATACTTGATATTCAGAATTCAGCCTTGTCAGGATCATTTACTTTTGGAGATGTTAACTTGTAAGATACTCCCCCTTGAGTCACCTGACGTACCCATTTTTGACGTCTAAAAGGGTAAAAATGAATCTTTAAGGTAATCATTCTATCCATTAAAATCAATTCACTTTTCTGGGATGAATTGAAAGGGAGAGGTAAGGTCTCAGACAGGTTCTCAAATCCTAAGGATTCCCAGGCCTTCAGCTCCTCGGAAAAGTCATCTTCGCTTTCAGCAATCCAGACAATGACCTTTTCGCCATCCATGATCTCTAAATCGTTGGGTAGTTTGATTTTATGATTGAATACTTTGAGTTCTAATTTCTGCATGAAGATTTCACCTCCATTTGTTGTAATAAGCTAAGTAATTGTCTGAAAGAAAGCAAAGAGTTTTTTTGACAAACCTTTCTTTAATAGCATTAGGTCAAATAGACGTTTCAATCGGATCACATTTAATATCATCACACATCTTGAGGATGGCAAAAAGATAGCCGATGTCCCTATCAGACATACATTGCCTCTTTATCGATTATGTATTTCATAAAATGGTAGAGACTTGATTTTTTTACAATATCAACTTTTCTGTTTAATCCCTTTTCCAGATATAACTTAAGCTCTTCATCATTGATTTTTTCGCCGTTTATAATGATATCAATGTCACTATTCCTCTTTTGAGTTCCTTTTGCGTAGGAGCCGAATAATCCGACTTTTGAAACATGGTATTTGTTCTTCAGTTCTATTTTGTGTTGTGCTAAAAAGTTCAAAATATCAGTCTTGTCCATAATTGTTATCCTGAAATGTCTGTAACAAACGCTTTTTACTTAAAAATTAATATCACACTTTGGCAAAAGCTTTCTGATCTTTTTCATTTCCTTTTCACTGAAATTATTGCCCCATAAATTAAGGGTCTTTAAGCTTTGAAGATTTCCGATCTCCTTGGGGAGCTTGGTGAGCCGATTTTCAGAGAGTCCAAGGTGCTTTAAGTTCTTAAGATTCCCTATCGTTTTGGGGATTCTAGTGAGCTCGTTTTTATCTAAATGCAGCCAGTTTAGGCCTTTAAGCTTCCCAATCTTCTTGGGCAAACGGGTGAGTTGATTATCCCATAAAGAAAGCCATAGTAGCTTCTTAAGCTTCCCAATCTTTTTTGGGAGATGGGTGATACGATTTTCTGAGAGATTAAGACTCTCTAATTTCTTGAGTTTACCGATTCCTTTGGGTACTGTGGTCAATCGGTTTTCTGACAAGCCAAGCCACTCTAATCTCTTGAGTTTGCCGATCTGTTTGGGTAAAACGGTGAGTTTATTTTCAGTTAAGTTTAACCACTGCAATCGTTTGAGTTTAGCTACTTCCTTGGGGAGTGTTGTGAGACGGTTTTCTGTTAAGTCAAGCATCTGTAATCGTTTGAGGTTCTTGATCTCGGGAGATAGGCTTTTCAAGTCCTGACCATATAAATAAAGCTTGTAAACCTTACGAGGCCTTTGGAGGGCAACTTTCAGGCTTCTGTAGATTTTCGCCCTTTTTAACTTTTTTGTATCGAGTATTTTTTTCTTGGCGTGAGCTGATCCCATGAGTGAGACAAGTATTATCAGTAGAGATATTTTATACTTCATTCTATTGTCCTTATGTTCTTGGTAGGTCTTATAATAATATAGTAAAATGAAGTTTATTTTGGTCATTAAATAAAAAATAATGGCTTGTACGACCGTTGGAAGCTCCCAGGGCTATTCTCAACTTGACTTTTGATGGCTTCCATATTATTTTTCGCCAGGTTAGATTAGCAATTCTTATTTTAGAACATGGATATAAGGAATATAATGACATTATTGGAAATCACAAACCTCAAAAAGGCCTATAAATCCCCCGATGGTGAGATCCTGGATATTATTGATATACCCTCTTTTACGCTAAACAAAGGGGAGCAGTTAGCCTTACATGGAGCCAGCGGATCGGGTAAAACCACTTTCCTGAACCTTATTGCAGGGATTCTTAAAGGTGACACAGGTACGATCAAGCTATCAGGCAGTGATTTAACGGATTGCAGCGAGTCCAGGAGAGATCAGATCAGAGCGGATCACGTGGGTTATATATTTCAGACTTTTAACCTTCTGCAGGGCTACACAGCCCTTGAGAATGTTGTCATGGGACTCAGATTCAGTCACCAATACGATAGTTCAAAGGCCAAAAAGCTCCTTGACCGTGTGGGTCTAAAGGATCGAATGAATTATAAACCCAATCAACTTTCTGTAGGGCAACAGCAGCGAGTCGCCGTGGCCAGGGCCTTGGCCAAAGCCCCTAAACTCGTGTTGGCCGATGAACCCACCGGTAATCTGGATTTCCGTCGCGCTAAAGAGTCTCTCGCCTTGATTAGAGAAATCTGTCAGGAAGCCAATTCAGCCTTAATTCTGGTGAGTCATGACCGGGATATATTGGCTCAGTTCAAGAATGTGAAAGAACTCAGTAAAATCAATCAGGTTGCCGCATGAGACAGGGAGAAATATTATGATTATTAGCGGTATCCTGGGACTTTTCACGATAGTCTGTAAAAGCCTTCGTCAGCACGTCGTCTCAACGATTATTACTGCCATATCCATTGCCTTAGCCTGCGGATTGGTGATGTCCGTGTTTGTCATTAACGAGCAAGCGAAAACAGCCTTCAGAGGAGGGTCGGTGGACTTTGACGCCGTCCTGGGTGCCAAAGGAAGCCAATTGCAGCTTGTTCTGAACTCAGTCTTTCATCTGGAGACGTCTCCCGGGAATATCCCCTGGTCCCTATATCAGGCTATCAAGAAGGATAAAAGAATCAAGTTGGCAGTTCCTTACGCTGTTGGGGATAATTATTTTGGCTATCGTCTGGTTGGAACAACAAAAGATATATTTATAAGTCTTAAACTAAAAGCAGGTCGGCGATTTAAAGCAGACGTTCGTGAGGCTGTTGTAGGGAGTTTTGTGGCCCAAAAAACGGGTCTCAAAGTGGGATCCAGGATTAGCCCTTTTCATGGTCTCGCTTTTAATAAAAATAGTCAGCACCAGGAAGTCTATGAAATAGTTGGAGTCCTTAAACCAAGTAATACTCCTTCTGATAGAGTGATCTGGATACCTATTGAGTCCTTCTACAGGATGGGAGGCCATGTCTTGCGGGGGAAAAAGGGAAGCAAGCCCTATGCCGCCGAGGAGGGCAAGGAAATCCCCGATGAGTACAAGGAAGTCAGTGCCGTTATGCTCAAACTCAAGTCAAAGATATGGCTCTTGAACTTGGACCGCCAAATCAATGGGGGGAAAGTGGCGACTTTCGCTCCTATAGTAAGAACTATATCCAGCTTCATGGGGAAGATGGGCTGGATCATAAAGATATTGAAGTATATAGCTTATCTCGTGATCCTTGTGGCCGCGGCGTCCATTGTAGCGTCTATCTACAATTCTATCAATGAAAGAAAGCGTAATTTTGCCATATTCCGGGCTTTAGGAGCCAGAAAGTCCACCGTTTTTTCAGCCATAATATTAGAATCGGCCAGCATTGCCGGGATAGGCGCTCTCTTTGGATTCCTGGTCTACATTGGTATTTTCAGTGTTGCCGCTCTTTTGATCCGCTCAGAGACAGGAGTTGTTATGGATTTCACCTACCATCTCTCTCTGATCCTGACACCTATAGGGAGTATGCTGATTGGGGCAATTGCCGGGGTGATACCTGCTGTAAAAGCCTATTCTACTGATGTAGCCAGCCATTTATCACCTACAACTTAACATTCAGGAGATGATGATGATCCAAGTAATGAAAAGCATTCGATTGATCTTCCCTTTAGCACTGGGATTAGTGACAGTTCTTTATTTATCTAGCTGTGAAAAAAACAAATACAACGCCCATGACCACGGTGATGAGCATGGACACCATGAAGACGGCCATGATGATCATCATAAAGATGGTCATCACCATGTCTCGCTCCATAAAGCTGAAGGGGCCTCTATGACGGCCCTGGGAAAGCATTTTGCCCACATGGAAATGCGATTGGATGGGAAAAGCGGCAAGTTGACCCTCTGGATCACTGATGGGGAGGCTGAAAAGTCCATTCGTTTGAAGCATAAAGAGATCTCCATGCATCTAACGATTAAAGGTAAAAACAAGGCTGTCAAATTGTCGGCCGTAGCCAATAAATTAACCGGTGAAACCCTTGGAGATACCTCTCAGTTTGAAACACAGATTGATGAACTTAAGGGGGTCAAAGAGTTTGATGGGATCATTCCCAGGATAGTCATCAAAGGAAAAGAGTTTAACTCGACTCGCTTTAAATACCCTCTGGAAGAGGAAGAGTAAAATACTTTTTAGTTCGATGAAAACATACGATGAAGTGTTATAATCTAACAATCAATGGGTTTCAAGAATTGTCACGTAAATTGGCAAATTAAAACAATGAAGTTTTTAAGAATATGAAGTTTAAGGAATAAGTCATGGAAAATCAAGACGGAAAAGTGAGTAAAGTCACTTTAATACTCGCCGGAGTATTATTAATTGTAGTCGGCTATTTTACAACATCCTGGGTCGTTGCCAAGGTCAAGCCATCCAATGAGCCGTCACAGGTGGTCAATGAAGGCTTGGGAAACCCTCCAGAAGACGCATCATCTGATGACCCTCAGGCTCTCTATAAGGATCAGCAGGAAGACATGGCCGCCTATAATGCTAAGACGGCCTGGAAGCCCCAGCCGAAAGCAAAATCTTTTGGAACCTACTCTGCCAATATATTCCCGAAGACAGCCAATAAATACAAGAAGTATCAAACAATTTCATTTAGTCTGTTAGCCGGGTTTCCTTACAAGGAAGGCAAAAAGATCCCAAGGAAAATAACGCGTCTGGATAATAAAAAAGTCACCCTTGAGGGCTTTATGATCCCTATTGATCTGGATCCGGAGAAAAATACGGTCAAGGCCTTTTTCCTACTCAGGGATCAGCAGGCTTGCTGTTTTGGAGTAGCCCCTAAAATCAATCAATTGGTGGTCGTTGTCATGGATAAACCTTGTGGTTACTTTCCAGACGTACCCATACGGGTTCATGGCCAAATATCTGTGGGCGAAAAGAGGACAGAAGGCTTTGTGGAGAGTCTTTATCGGATAAAGGCTGAAGTTGTTGTTCCACCCAAAGGT
>CAJXGR010000001.1 GCA_913053665.1 uncultured Spirochaetia bacterium | reverse complement strand
ACTAACCCATATGAATTATTTCTTTTGCTCCATAAGCTTTTCCTGTAGCCACAAATTAATAAGTGTATCCGCTGAAACCCCTCTTTTTCGTGCCATACTTTGGATCTCATCGGATAAGACTTTGTCTAAGGAATAGTAGGTAAGTTCTGATTTTAGAGACAGTTCAAAATCCACCTCCCGAGTTTTGTCCCAAACTTCAGACAGATCGTGACGATCCCAATAGTCTCCTATTTCCTTATAAGTTTTCCCTTTAGATATATTTTTACTTTTGTTCATACCGTCTCCTTTCAGCAGGAGTCATGTCTCGTGCTGATAAAATCAATATATGCTTATCTTTCTTATACACAAAGAAAACAATGAGATAACGTCCCCCCAGGGTTTGTCCTAAAGCGGCATAAACATCTTCCCCTTGATGATGTCCTTTTTCAACAAAACGAAAATGGGGGTTGTTGCTTAGAATTTCACCCACTTCACTTTGCTGGACATGATGTTTCCAGATCAGTTTTTCAATAATCTCATCAAGCCAAATCAGTCCTTCTATTAACAACTTTCATACCTTCTTAAAAGTATATCACACACTTTGGCAAAAGCTTTTTAATCTTCTCTTTTTCCCTTTCACTCAGCTTATTATTCCTTAGATTAAGCCTTTTCAGCATCTTAAGATAGCCTATCTCTTTGGGTAGAGCCTTAAGCTGGTTTTGCCATAAGTTAAGCTCCTTCAAATTCTTGAGCTTTCCAATCTCTTTGGGGAGTGTTTTGAGTTCTTGATACCTTAAATCAAGGGTATAAACCTTAAAAGGCTCTTTGAGTGCTTCTTCTAAGCTGTTATAGGTTTTAGCTTTCTTTAAATCCTGATCACTGAGTGAGTTATTCTGTGAATAGGCTGAAATCATCAGCCCAAATGCTAAAATTGTGAAGAGTATGAGTTTTTTCATAGTAAATCTCTCATCGCCTTAAGTTTTCCCTTTAAATATAGCTAAAATGAAACTATTGGAGAATAAAAATGATGGGAAGAATGGACAGGTGAGTTGTCACGTTTCACTTGGTTTTACTAAATCTCCATCTGGAGAAGACTAAAAGCTTTGACCATATCCTTCAGGATTATATAACCTTTTCCTATATAGTGGCTTTGAATCGTTCTAACAATGTGTGGATCCGTGCTTAAGATCTTTACTGAGCCAGAGGGTATATCGATATACTCAGTTTGGAAGAGGAATAAGTGGTTTAGGATGTCTTCAGTAACACTTTCACTCACCACATCAAATAGATTTATGAGGATCTTTCTTGTCTCAATAGACTGTTCAGCAATTTTAGGGATCAGCTCTCTATTCATAGCCTTTAGGGAATCCTCAGTCAGATAGCCTCCCAGTTTGATAACAATGACAGTGCCATCCAGAATAATCGAGTAATCCAACCCTTCAGACCTGCCAAAGTCAAAGTTCGTACCATCCTCCATTTCCTCAATCTCAAAGCCCAAGTCCTCAAGAGGTATAATGACTTCAGGTTCCTGCTCAACATCTTCTGAGACAACAGGTTCCAATGGAGTTTCCTCAACGTCCAATTCAAGTTCATCGTCCTGAGAAGGGAAATCAAAGTCCTCAGAAGTTTGTTCTTTTTCAGGAGGCTCACTCACCCTATAAAAGGTTTCACTCGTTTGTTCTATCTGTTCTGAGAGCTGTTCTAATATATCCACCTTCGCTTTTGTCGTCTTAGACTGGGATTTAGCTGTCTTCAATTCCTTTGTTTCTTTTTCTGATTGATGGAGAAGGTCATAGATCAGTTGAGCCAGGTTCTTGAGATTTAATTTATCCTTTTCAATATAATCAATGATCCCCATGTGATTGGCCGTTTCAATGATTTTAGGATTATTGATATGGGAAATCATTATAAAGTAAATCTTCTTTTTGATGTGTTGATGTATCTTTTCAAAAATAAGAAAACCATTGACTTTGGGAGGATTGACTTCCAGGAGGACGATATCAGGCAAATGCTTTTTAGTGAGGAGAACCCCTTCCAGCCCGTCTTTAGCGATGATCATCCTGTAACCCAGATCCCCTAAAAAGTTCTTGAGTCGAAGTCTTACAGAAATATCCGGGTCGATAATGAGGATCCTTTTCCCTTTTTTTACAGGGATCTCGGACAAGCCAAATGGAGATAGATTTCCGGTCTCACTGAGTAGAGCAAGTTTTTCACGGAGTGAGGAAGCCATAGACCTGATAACAGCATCTAAATGGCGGGTTGTATTATACATAAAGTCAATCTTCTCAAAAAAGACATCTTCATTCAACTCATTAAAATGAACGCCCTGTAACGTGCCAATATAATCAATGAGAGTAGAAACTGGGGATTTAATCTTCTCAATACTGTAATCAATAAAGTCATCGATGGGTCCAGGAGGTTCTTTCTCTTCTTCCACAGGCTGATTTTCTTCAAAGTAATTCTGCATAGACGTGTCTTTAAAGAACTCAAGGAGTGCAAAAGAGCCATCCTCCAGCTTCAAGAGGGAGAAAATAATCATCTTTCTTTGGCCATCTTTAAATTGAGTGAAGACCACATGATTTTTAAGAGCGTCAACAGTCAGCTTATTAGCTTCAATGGGACAGTCTTTACACATCTTCGAGGACCTGTTATAGGCCATGAAACACTTTCTACCTGAGAGGGGGTCGTCAAAGTCGTACTCCAGATCGTGGGACACAAATTGCAGGTGATAATTAAGGTCTACTACACCAAATTGGCCTTCCATCTGACGCAAGAGATCTCCTGAAAGGGCTTTAGGCTCTTCACTTGCCTGATAGATCGTAACACTGTGGGTATTCATGGTATCAAAGACCTGAAAGACCTTGAGAAATAGACCTACAGTACTTTCATTCTTCTTTTTAAAGCGAATGTAGTCCTCAACCTTTTCTTGAGTCACTTTTTCAAGCTTTTCCTTGTCCTCTTCGGCAGTGAAATGGATAACGGACTCTTTCATCATTTCAGCCGGACTAAATTGAAGGAGTTGGGCCAGGTTGGGACTCACCTGAATGATCTCTGACTCTTCGTTTTCCACAAAGATGTAATCATAAACATTTTCAAGGAGTTCTTTAAGACGTTCTCCCAGGTTTTTCCCACCATCCTTGGAGCTGCTGATGGAGGATTCTATATCATTAGGTTGTTGAGCCAGGATGGTCTCTGACTTGCGGATCATGGTGTGGAGATTGTAATTCTCTAAAAGTAGGGTGACAGTGTATAGAATTTCTTCAATGGAGTGAATGTCTGTCTCACTAAAGTGTTCTTCATTAAAGCTAAAGATGTCCAGTGTACCAACAGGGCTTTCGTCGATGATTATAGGGAAGAGAATAGTGGTTTTTAGGCCTGTCCGCTTAAAGAGGACATTTTCGGGGTAGGGATCATTCAGGATGTTGTTCTGGAGAGGAGTTTTACTCTCCAGAACTTTTTCAGAGGCTGAACCTTTCAGATCATAGATTTCACCGCAATCCAACAGGATGGCTTCTTCATTGGTCATAAGGGCGATGATGAGAAGTTGATTTTGATATTTTAGGGTCACAGTAAGACGATCAAAGTCAAGCCGCTCTTCGCACAACTGAACCAAATGATCAAAGGGTTCTTTAAAATGGGAATCTTTAACCTTGTGGTTTGTGTCATTCATAAATTTATGTTTAGTCCGGGTAAAATGGATTTAGTACCCGCCCACTAGTTCGGCTTTTTGCCCTGTAGATTTTATTCTTTAGCCCTCTTATTTAGCAAAATACTTAAAATTAATTTTATCTAAAATTATCCTGCAATGTGTCGAACACCCAATTAGTCTTATGGGAGGAAACTTATGGGCTTCTTTAAACTTATACCACTGGATCAAGTCGATTTTACTAATCATAAATATATCTTTAGAAGGAACTTAACCAAGAATGGTCTTAAAAAGAGCATAGAAAATGAGGGCCTTCTCCATCCTATCCTCCTTCAGAAAGTGAATGAAAATAAGTATATCATTGTATCCGGTTATAGGAGGGCCTTAGCCTGTCAAGAGCTGAATATGAATCAGGTGAATGGGTATATCTTTGATCAGGATGAGTTTTCTGAAGGTAATTTCCTGAGGATAGCCATTGCCGAAAATACAAAGAGAAAGGATCTGGAGCCTGTTGAAATTGCTCACGCCTTGTTGAGACTGCAAGAGAGTCTTAAATTGACTACAAAACAATTGGCGGAACAATTTGGTGACGTTTTCGGCATTGGGTCAAGTGCCAGGAAGATAGAGAATTATCTCAAGCTGAATCTATTAGAAGATAAGTTAAAGGATAAGATCAATTCAGGACAAATAAAAGCGGATATAGCCCTTAAAGTGGCTCAAATCGATGATTCAGCCGATCGCGAGGAGATGGAGCACTTTGTCCTTGAAAACGAAGGAATCACCAAAAACCATCTTCAGCAGATTATTGAGAATGCTAAAAAGCTGAAAATCGATAATGAGATGGGCTCCTTCAGGGAAGTCTTTCAGAAAAAAGGACTGACACAGGCTATACAAAATAAAGAATTGCCCAATCGCATACAATCCTTTGTCCACCAGCTGAATCGGGAGGCTAATCCTGAGAAAAGTCGTCTGGCTGATGTAATTCAAAAGAAGATAGATGCTATTTATGCACTCACTCAAGCAAAACCCACTGAGTTCAAGGGGAAAATGTTAATCAAAAAGAAGAAAGTGGATCGATCAGGTGTTGATATAAGTCTCACAATCGATAGCAGCGAAGAGCTTATGGCTATTATAAGACTCTTCCAGGGTGAAGGTGGTGAATTATTGAAAGACGTTATTGAACCTGATCTTCAGAGAATAAATGAAGAGGAAAGCTTATTTACTAGCTGATATGGAAATAAATTACAACTTTAATAAAAAGAATGTTATATTACTAGGAATAGTGAGGATCCGGGAAATTAGGTATCTTGTTAATTAAATGACTTTTTTTCAACAACTTAAAAAAGAGCATCTACTTATTATAGGTTTTGGGTACCGGACAGGCCTGTCCACAGCTAATTATCTGATTAGCAAAGGAATAAAGGTCTCCATAAGCGATTCAAAGAGTGAAAAAGACTTAAAGCCACTCAAAGATCAGTTAACAGGCCCCATACACCAGTTCTACTATGGGAAGCAGTCCTCAAGTCAGTTGAGTGAGATTGATCGGGTGATCCTGAGTCCTGGAGTGCCCAGAGCAATACCCCTCATTCAGGAAGCCCTAAGGCGTGGCATCCCTGTCACAAGTGAGATTGAATTAGCCTTCCTCCTTTGTCATCCAAGAATGGTCATCGGTATAACCGGTACAGATGGTAAAACAACGACTATAACACTTCTTCATAACCTTCTCAAAGAAGAGTTCAAGGTTTTCGTAGGGGGAAACATTGGCATACCCTTCATTTCCTTTGTAGATGATGTGGATGATAGAAGCATTGTTCTCCTTGAACTGAGCAGTTACCAACTAGAGGATATGCCCTTATTTAACTGTCATATAGCCAGTATATTAAACGTCTCTGAAGACCATCTCGACCGCTATGATCACTTTCAGGACTATTTTAAGGCTAAAAGGAATATCTTTAAAAACCAGACGGACAAGGATTATGCCATCCTCAACCTGGACGATCCCCATTATGAGGCAACAGCTCAGGGAGTCAACAGCCAGATATTGGTATTCTCAAAGGACAATACAAAAGCCGATGTTTATATCAAAGACTCAAAGGTACTCTTTAAGGGTAAAGAGCTTGTATCCCTTGTGGACATCAAGCTTAAAGGGGTACACAATCTGGAGAACGTATTAGCCGCTGTAGTAATCGCTAAACTTGCTGGTAGCAGTGACTCAGTCATACAAAAAGCCCTGAACGACTTTAAGGGTCTTCCACACCGTAACGAGCTTATTGATACTGTTGGAGGGGTTGACTACATCAACGATAGCAAAGGAACAACTACTAATTCAGTGATTAAATCTCTGTTGAGTCAAGAAAAACCTGTGATCCTTATGATGGGCGGCCGGGATAAGGGTTTAAACTTCGTTGAACTCAAGCCTCACATTGAAAAAAGAGTTAAAGGCCTGATTTTATTCGGTGAAGCCAAAGAAAAAATCGATAGGGAAATCCAATTTCCTCCGACTTACTTAGTAAATGATCTTGAAGAAGCCTTTCATCGAGCTGTTCAGATGGCAAAAGAAGGTGATAGCGTTTTACTTTCACCGGCTTGCACAAGCTTTGATCAATACATTAGCTACGAAAAGCGTGGAGATCATTTTAGAGAGTTAGTAAAAAGTCTTCATACAAAAGAACCCTATGACAGAGACTCGACAACCCTTTGACATTAAAATATTCACTGTAGTACTGATTCTCATCGGTATAGGAATTGCGTTCATGTATGGAGCCAGCGCTCGCTTTGCAGAGCGTTTGTTTGTGGACAGAAGTTATTTTTTCAATAGACAGGTCATATATGCTGTTTGTTCCTTCCTACTCATCCTCTTTGTTTCAAGAATGAACCCTCGAGTTTTCTTTCGTCTATCCAACCTTCTACTCGTGCTTACCATCGTTTCCCTTGTTTTAGTCCTCATCCCCGGAATTGGTATCGAGAAAAATGGGGCTAGAAGATGGATTCCTCTGGGACTTTTTAACTTTCAACCCTCTGAGATTGCTAAAGTCACCTTACTTATTTTCTTGAGTAAACGTTTAGTGGAAAGGGAAAATGTACGTGACATGTTTACTAAAAGCATTTTACCCAATCTTTTGATGATAGGCCTTATTTTTACACTTGTCTTTGTGGAAGAGGACTTTTCCACATCGGTGGTGATACTCCTATCAGCTCTCAGCCTCCTTTTTGTTGCCGGAGTCCCGTTTCAATACTTTGTCTACCTGGCGGCAACAGGGATCCCCATTGTATTCTTTTTAATTACCTCCTTTGGGCATATGAAGATACGTTTAAGCAGTTATCTGAACAAGATATTCTGGGGGGGCTATGTAAGTTATCAAGAAAAGCAGGCTATCAAGGCAATCGAGAACGCTGGATTCTTTGGGAATGGCCTTGGGATCGGAAGTAACAACGCCCGTATCCCCGAATCCCATACGGACTTTTACTTTATGAATATAGTGGCTGATATTGGCTTAATAGGAGGCCTTTTTACCCTTTTCTTATTTTTCTATCTCTTCTGGAGAGCTTTTAAATTGGCTTACGAACTTCAGGATAAAGGCTACAGTTATTTGGTTTATTCCATCACCATTTTCATTGTCTGGCAGACGATCTTAAACATTGGAGGGGTCCTTGGACTGCTTCCAATCGCTGGATTGCCTCTCGCCCTTCTGAGTTTTGGTGGTAACTCATTAATTAGCACTTCTTTCGGTATAGGTATCATTCTTGCTATATCAAGATTCCATCCGAAAAGGGAAAAAAATGATAATGTATCTTTTTAATGTGACGATACGAAAGGTAAATTTCATGAATTGATTTCTCAGTGAATAATACTTTGATTTCTGTTTCCAAAAGGAATAGAAGGTAGCGATCCAGTTATGCTAAAAAAAAACTTGGGAAAGTACTGTTAACCCTTCTTTTGAGTGGAGTGATTCTTGTTGGAACAGGGATTTATATAAAAAAAATAAACTATTTCAAAGTGAAACACGTGTTTGTAAACAATAACCTTGTAACGGAACGTCAACGTATAGCGATACTTGCAGAGAATATGAATCGAGATCTTTACTTTATTGATCTTGACCGTATCAAAGAGCGTGTTCAATCCATCTATACAGTCCATAATCTCAAGATCATAAAAAAATATCCTGACACGATCAATATCCATATCCATCATTTTAACCTTCTTGGTTACTTGGAAGTATCAGGAAATCATGATACAGATCGATACGGCCTGGATTCGGAGGGTCGCGTGAGCTATCGTTTTTCATCGGCAGACCCTGGAAATCAGGATGCCTATCCAGTTATCAAGAGTTATCTGCCTGAAATATCGCAACTTGATCTCTCCGGTCCCATAGATACAGGTGTTCAGATCGAGAATCTTACCCTCAAATCAGTTATGAAAGCTCTTTCACAAGTCAAATCCATTGATCCCGTTTTTTTCAAAGACATTAGCAGGATCCGATTATATAAAAGATATGAAAAGAATTATCTTAAACTGAAGGGCTTGAAAACGAGATTTTATTTTGGCAAACGTCTATTCATAACCCAGTTGATCAAGATTTTAACCTTAAAAAAAGACCTATCCACCCGGATGACCTTTAAAAAGATAGATTTACGATTTTATGATATTATCGGCAGAAATTAATCAAAAGATGGAATAAACCTATTGGAGAACCGATGGAATACGGTGTGACAGCGGGCTTAGATATAGGAACAACAAAAGTATGCGTTGTGATCTCCCAAAAGGATGTCTATGGAGACATTTTAGTTCTTGGAGTCGGCGTGGCACCGTCCTACGGATTAAGAAAAGGTGTGATTGTTAATATTGACAGCACAACAGAGTCTATCGCAAAGGCGGTTGAGGCGGCGGAAATTATGGCCGGAGTGGACGTAGACGAGTTATACACAGGGATCACGGGCGGGCATATCAAGGGACAGAACAGTCGTGGTGTGATTGCAGTGTCCAGTAGGAATCGTGAAGTAACCTATCGTGAGGTGGACAGGGTGATTGAAGCGGCTCAGGCCATTAATTATCCTACAGATAAGGAAATCATTCATGTGATACCCTGGGAATTCATTGTGGATGAGCAAGACGGGGTTAAGGACCCTGTTGGAATGTCTGGGGTACGTCTTGAAGTGGATGCCCATATCGTGACGGGGGGAGCAACAGCCCTCCAGAACATAACCAAGAGTGTGAATCGTGCAGGATTTAATGTTGAGGACTTCGTCTTAAGTTCATTAGCCTCGGCCGAAGCTGTTCTATCAGAGGATGAGAAAGAAGTGGGTGTGATACTCATCGATATTGGTGGTGGGACAACGGATACCATACTCTTCGTGAATGGAAGTATCCAGTACAGTTCTGTTTTCCCTGTTGGGGGCAAGTATGTGACTAAAGACATATCCGTGGGACTCAAAATACCCGATAATATTGCTGAGAAAGTTAAGCTGGAGCATGGGTTTTGCTCTAAGGAATATATGAAATCTGAGGATGACATTGAAATCCCTGGTGTTGGAGGTCGTGGGTCCAAGGTTGTACCGCAAATGACCCTATGTAATATTATAGAACCAAGAGTAGAAGAGATTCTTGATTTAGTTTATCGGGATCTGGTCAGGAAAAACGCTTTAGAACTGGCATCTGGTGGAATTGTACTCACTGGAGGAACGGCTTCTCTGTTGGGAATTGAGGAAATAGCGGAGCGTATTTTTAATCTGCCTGTCCGTATGGCATTGCCTGATAATGTTATTGGCTTGAGAGACAAGATTGCCTCTCCAATATACTCGACAGCTTTAGGCCTTTCTATTTATGGTCTCAGAGAGGATAGTACGGGAGTCTTTGAAAGTCAGCAGAATAAGAGGGGCATTTTCAGGCGAATGAAAAGCTCTCTAAGTGAGTTTGCCAAAGAGTTTTTCGCTTAGTTTTGCAATAACTCAGGATTGATTTTATCTTGTACTTGATGGTTAGGTCATAATCCATAAGAGATATTTTATAAGAACATTCATAAAAATCAGATTGGGAGGGTATGATGAGTATCGAAATATTTAATGATGAACTAAATCCTACGGTCATAAAGGTGATTGGTATAGGTGGCGGCGGGTGTAATGCTGTGAATCGAATGATCAATTCCAATATACAAAACGTAGAGTTTATTGTTGCCAATACAGACGCTCAGGCTTTAAACTTATCAAAGGCCCTTAAGAAGATTCAGATTGGTAATAAGCTTACAAGAGGGCTGGGAGCAGGGGCCAATCCGGAAGTTGGGGAGAAGGCCGCTATAGAAGATCGCGAAAACATTGCTGAGACCTTGAAAGGATCAGACATGATCTTCATTACGACGGGTATGGGGGGAGGTACGGGAACAGGAGCCGCTCCGATTATTGCTGAGATTGCCAAAGAGACCGATGCCCTTGTCGTGGGTGTGGTGACCAAGCCCTTTCGTTTTGAAGGGAAGCAGCGTATGGAGAAGGCTGAAAAAGGGATTGACCAACTTGTTAATATTGTGGATACTCTTATAACTATTCCCAATCAGAATCTTTTATCCTTTGTGGATAAGAAAACCTCTTTCAAAGACGCTTTTCTATTGGCTGATGACGTGCTTCGCCAGGGTGTTCAGGGAATATCAGATATCATCACGATCCCTGGACTGGTCAATGTGGACTTTGCGGACGTTAAAGCAATTATGAGGGAGGCTGGAAATGCTATAATGGGTATTGGTGTGGGCAAAGGTGAGCATAAGGCAGTAGAAGCAGCAGGTGTAGCCATCTCTAACCCACTCCTGGAAGGAGTTACCATGGAAGGGGCTAAAGGAGTACTGGTCAATGTGACGGGTGGAAATGACTTTTCCCTCCACGAATACGATGAAATTGCCACTCTCATTACAGCAAATAGCGATAAAAATGCCAATATCATCTTTGGGACAATTATTGATAATTCGTTAAACGATGAGGTTCGGGTGACCGTCATTGCCACAGGATTTAGTGACCAAAAGTCTGAAAAAAACCCTAAAAAAGATATTCTTCAGAGCCCTGTAAATATTCACAACAAACAGGATAATGAGAATACATATTTATCACGGGAAGGGTCGACGGTGTCGGAGTTTAGTGCCAAGAGAGCCAAGAAAAGTAATGCTCCTGTTTTATATGATGAGAGCGATTTGGATATTCCGGCATTTCTAAGAAAGAAGGCTGAGTAAAGAGTTTAGGGTTGCGGTCTATCAAAAACCTGGATTTTATAAAAAAACACTTGCATTTCTTATAGCTTTTGCTTATACTAAGTGAATTAATGTTAAAGATAAAAAAGGCCGTGATGTTTCCATCACAGCCTGCCTAATATATAAGGAGAAATTTATGGTTTAAAGGAGAAGTTGACATAACTTCTTCTGATGTACTTTCATAAACACTGGTTTATGAAGTTTATTCCTTATATTTGGAATTTCATGCAAAGATTTTTTTATCCTGTCAAACTTGTCTCTTCTAAAGGGTATTTGTTACTCTTTCTTTTGCTTTTTTTTCGTTGCCAATCGCCTGATCCTGATCTAGTCAATGGGGATCGTTTCTTTCAAAGTAAAAACTATGAAAAAGCCGTTCTGTACTATAAAAAAGTAGTCAATAAAAAAGATCGGTCTAATAAGAATATTCGTACTGAGGCGATTCAACGTCTGGAGCCTTCATTATTCCATGCTGGTCGCATGAATTATCGATCCAAACACTATAAAAAAGCTATCAAGTACCTGGATCATCTGCTAACCTCCTTTTCAAAGGGAGCGTACAAAAACAAGGCACAGAACTTATTGAATCGTTCTTATTTTCTATTGGGTGAGAGGGATTTTAATGAGAATGATTATCATGAAGCCATTAAGTCTTTGAGATTATTACAAAAACAATCTGATCTAAGTGATGAACTGGAAACTAAAGGCAATGATTATTTGGCAAAAAGCCTTTATCACTCAGCTTTAAATCATCTTAATAAGAAAGAATACTGGCTGGCAAGAGAAGGATTTCTGGTGCTAAGATATGATTTCCCTAAATTCCAGTGGATGAACAAAGCTGATCGTCATCTTGAAGAAAGTTTCTACAAAGATGGCCAATCCAAATATGAGCAAAAGGCTTATCGAAACGCCCTTCGCATCTTTGAGAAACTGATTAGCCTCTATCCAAGGGGTATTTACATTGCAAAAGCTAAAGAGTATATTCAGATAATCAATAAGAAGCTTCCAAAAGTTCCTAAGACGAACAGCAAAGCCAAGAAAGAGCTATCCATAAAGAAATCCCTGGAGGACAAAGGTCATGATAAAAATGACCCTTTCAAGAATGATGATATTGTCGCTCTGATCAGGTATTTTAAAAAGGAACAGGCTCGAAACGATGAATACACCAAAAATGTAGTGCTACCAGGTTACTTGAAGAAACATGTCGATCTGAAAAACCTGAAAATCACCAGTTGGAAAAAATCTGATGACCTGAATAACTCTCGTTCTAGATGGTTAGAGTTATTCTTGAAAAACTATAAGTCCAAAAATAAGAAAAAGCCTGTTAGATTTTATCATTTTGCTTATCTTGTTCATACGAATACAATTGGTAACGTTTCCATCTACCTGAAAGAGAAGGATTTTTATGAATTGGATACTAATAAAAAAAAGACCATTAAGAAGTTGGATGTTCGCGGGATAATCTATAAAATTGAGGGAAAGGGTTCTATCAAGATTTTCATAGAATCTTTTTTCCCAGTAAACAAATATTTCATGCGAGTCAGGAGATCACGATTCATACACGTAGAACGAAAATCATAGCCACTTTAGGACCGATTTCAGGGACTGCCGAGATGATCGAAAAGCTGATGGACGTGGGGGTCAACTGCTTTCGCCTCAATTTTTCCCACGGTGACCTATCCAGCCATCAAACTCATATACAGCGTATTAGAGAGATTTCTAAACGGAAAAAGCTGCATGTGGCCATTCTGGCAGACCTTCAGGGGCCTAAAATCCGGATAGGCGAGATTGAAGGAGGATCTATCGATTTGATGGCTGGAGATTTCTTAAGAATTACGACACGACCGATTCTAGGAAATCGTGAGGAAGTGAGTACTACTTATTCGTTTCTCCCTCAGGATGTGAATGTTGGGGATCGTTTCCTCCTTGATGATGGCTTACTAAGCTTTCAGGTTAAATCTATTGATGAGGACAAGGGGGACATAGAATGTGAAGTGATATATGGTGGTACATTAAAGTCTAAGAAAGGAATGAACCTGCCGAACGTTAATATTTCTGCTCCAGCCCTGACAGAAGAGGACAAGAAGAATGCACTATTTGCCATGGAACACGATGTGGATTATTTTGCTTTATCCTTTGTCCGGCAACCCAGCGATATACAGTTATTAAAAGAACTTATCCGCATGCAGTCCAAGTCCATACCGGTGATTGCAAAGATTGAGCGTCGCGAAGCCCTGGAGAACATTGAAGCCATCGTTCATGAGGCAGATGGTTTGATGGTGGCACGGGGGGATTTAGGGGTTGAGATAGCGGCTGAACAAGTTCCTCTCACTCAGAAATCGATGATCCGTCTATGTAATATTGCGGGTAAACCAGTGATAACAGCCACCCAAATGCTCGAATCCATGATTCATAATGCGAGGCCTACACGAGCGGAAGTCTCTGACGTGGCCAATGCTATACTGGACGGAACCGATGCCGTTATGTTATCGGGTGAGACCGCTGTAGGGAAATATCCTGCTGAGGCGGCCCAAAAGATGGTGGACATTGCCAATGAGATAGAATGTACGTTCCCAGTCCTTTACAGCAGACGTCATGGGCTAAAGATAGAACAGATCAATGATGTTGAAGAGAGTATTGCTCTGGGGGCTTGTGAGATAGCCAGGAATCTGGATGCAAAGGCTATCATTGCCTGGACCCAGAATGGGCACGCTATTCGATTGTTAAGCAAGTATCACCCTGTCAGTCCGATTATTGCCTTGGCCACTTCGGAAAAGATCGCCAGACAGGTTCAACTATCCTGGGGAACGCTTCCAGAAGTCATTCCGGAGGATTTGACTGATGAAATACAATGGATGGATTATTGTAATTCTATAATAAATAGAGAAATGAATGATAAGAGGGATCTGGTGATTATCACCGAAACCCAGGATCATGATTCTAAAGATAAGATGAACTCTTTAAAAGTTTTAAGTCTTTCTTTTTGCCGTATTTAGCCTAAGTGTTTATAGTTCCCCAGCTGATAGGAATAATTAGTAAATGATCAATAAGGTTCTATTATTCATATTAATTCCTTTAATCATTGGGATAAATACTTATTCTCAAAGCCTTTCCAAGGCAAGAGGTGATAAAAAGCGGATTGAAAAGACCATTAAAAAGAATACAAGTGATAATGAGGCTCTGGAAGAAGAATTAGAAGCTTTTAATGTCAAATCACTGAGATTATTCCTAAAAGATTATAATCTCCCCACTAAAGGTAAAAACAAATCAGAACTGATCAAACTACTTATAGAAAATCTCAATCTCATTACCAAAGGCAAATCCGAGGGGAAATTGCCTCCAAGCTCAGACAAGAAAGGGAAAAGGAGTCCAACAGGAAGGCGAAGGGATGAAATCCCTGATGTGAGCAGTAAAAGCAAAAAAGGTTTTTTGTTTTATAAGGCTCAAAGGGTTTTTACTTCAATTAAAAAAGATAAAAAAGGCTTTAGAAGGGTTTTCTTATTTGGCAAGGTGATCTTAAAGTTCAATGGGAAAACTTTAAGGGCTGATGCAGTCACCATAAAAATCGACGAAAATGATGACCCCATTGAAGCCATTGCGGTAGGTGATATTCTTCTTACGGATAAAAAGGGAAATCGAGTGGTGGGGGTGAAAATCTTCTTTTTCCCCCAAATCAAACGATCACTGATCCACAAAGGAATCGCTTATGCTAGACCCTTCTATCTTACGGGAGAGCGAGTGAACCAGGTCTCTGATTCAAAGTTTATCTTTTATAATGGAATTATGACGACTGATAATATCAAACACCCTCATTATTCTCTAAACTATGGTAAAGCCTGGTTTTACACGGATGAATTTATATGGGCAGAGGATGTCACCTATATGATAGGGAATACACCTCTTTTATACACTCCATTCTTCTTCCGATCAAGCGTGACGACAGGTATACGAACGGCATTTGGCTTTGAAAGAGGGATAGACTGGTTTCTTCACAACACGCTTGTGTACATACCAGGACAGACAGCTGAAGAGTCTCTCAAGTCCATTCCAAAGGGTGGGACTCTGTTTTCAATAAGAAAGCATAAGCTGGGAATGAAGTTCAAGGCGGACTACTATCAAAGAATGGGCTTTTATTTCGGCTATGAGTTCCTCTATAAAAAAGGGGTGGATAAAATCCTGATTGACTCAGCTCTTGCCCTGGATCGATCCCTGGAATACATTGGTGGGAGCAAAATATTAACCAATAATTTTGATCAAGACCGGGATGGAATCGCTGATCCCGAAAGCAATAATTTCCGCTGGAGAATCAACTTTGATGGGACTTTTGGGCTTTTCACTTCAAATGGATTTAATAGTGTTTTCAAGGTCTTATTCAAGAATCAAGGGGAGCCTTTTTTTCAATCCCAGTTTGAGAGACGGCGTAAGGTCAATTTTGACCTGTTTAAGATATTTGGTATAGACCGCACCTATCGAGATATAGAGGGAGCCAGTCTGGGCTTTGGGTCGATCACGGGACAGCAGATCAAATTGAGTTTAGCCAATAAAATTGGAGGCCTAACAGTCACTCTTTCAGCTGATTTTAATTACTTGCTCCAGCTTGATAATACCGATGCGTCCAATCCTCCCACCAATCCCTTTAAGACCGGCTCTTACAAGAATTACAAAAGCGTATTTACTGTCCCGCAGGTCCGAGTGGCTTATAGTGATTTCATACAGATTTTGGGTAAAGACAAACCCAAATTAGAATCCCAAAAAAGGAAGGAAGATAAGGCAAAATCAAGAGAGATTGATACTTTCCTAAAAGAGTTTGAGTCTAATGGGACCTATACACCAGCCATCAACCCTAAAGATCAGCAGACCGCTGAGGACATTGTGGGAGAAGATAAATACCTTCCACCCAAACTGAAGCGTAAAAACCATGTGCTGATCAGTTTGCCCTTGACCTATACGGCGTCTTTTGACTTCTCCGAGCGAAAATCTTATAATACGTCTCTAACCAATACTTTAGCCTCTGATATATTTAATACGACCGAAACCTTTACCATATCAACACCTTTTTCACTGACTTATCGCTTTCTGGTATTCAAAGTCACTACGAATGAGACCATAAAAAATCTGAATCAAGAAACTAAAAATGCCACCACAATCCAGTCGGATACGGATTCAGAACTAACTTATGCGAGCTGGGGTACAAATCTGTCCAGTAATGTAGAGCTTCACTTTTTTGATGACTACAAATATCTTGAACTGATTCTTGGAGGGAGTGTTCGATACTCTAAATCAGATCGCTTTGACAATGTTAGAAAAATAGGGTTCGTCTTTAAGAATGAAACAGGTAGGTCTGAAACTATGGGATTTGACGCGAATCTAACCTTTTTTAAGACCAAGTTTTCAGTGGGTTTTACTGATAATATACGTGTCAGCGCAACGGACAAGGAACAGATCGCATTGGGAAATACTTCAAAAGATATTGTTCTGAAGGGCCAAAAGGGGAATTTTGTCTTCACAATACTCTCGAAAACCCTTAATTTTCTCACAGCTACAAACAGCTTTACACGATCCCGACGTGAGGGGAAAGACATTTCCAATAAACTGGATCTGAACTTTAAACTGATTGGTCGTACCCATCTCTTTGGCCCTATATACATTAGTTCATTGAGTCAGAGCGTGTCCTGGCTCCATGATTTTCAAAATCCCAGAGGGAGTAACATAGCATCAACTTTTAGTATTGATTTTAACATTAGTAAAGACTGGAATTTTATATACCGGGCGACCTCCTCCAACAAACAGCTATACCTCTATTCGTCCGGCTTGGCCCAGCGATACGGCGAAACTTCCAGGGGGGTTTTGGGGGATCTTTTGGACTCCTTTAATTTTTTTGATTTATCGAAACGCGAAAATAGTTTATTCAATCTGGAAAAGATGACATTTACCCTTCGCCATGATCTCCATGACTGGGTAATGGAATTCACAGTGGATCTAACCGTAAGGCAGTTTAGAAACGGACCTTATTACTTTGAACCCACCCTTTACTTTGTAATCCACCTAAAGGACTTACCATCCTTCAGTTATCCCAAGATCAAACGTACTTTTACAAAACAATGAGTCTGTTATGCGCTTTGAAGTGATAAAGAAAGGAAGTCACCGGAAAGAACGGGCTGCTATCCTCACATTGCCTCGTGGTCCAGTAGAAACCCCTGTATTCATGCCCGTTGGAACTTTAGGAATGGTTAAAACCTTAACTCCTCACGAAGTAAAAGATCTAGGCTATCATTTAATCCTGTCTAACACCTATCATCTTTACTTACGTCCTGGATTGGATGTTCTAAAAGCCTTTGGCGGACTTCATAATCTAAACAGATGGGACAGGAACATCCTCACAGACAGTGGGGGCTATCAAGTATTCAGTTTATCCAAACTCACAAAGATTCTAAAGGAAGGAGTTCTCTTAAGATCCCATATAGACGGATCAAAACATCTCTTCACTCCCCAAAAAGTCCTTGAGATACAGGGGATCATCGGATCAGAGATCATGATGCCCATCGATGTGTGCACAGCCCCTAAAGTGACCGTAGAAGAAGCTATATCCGCTCATGACCACACTCTTCAATGGGCCGGTGAGTCGAAAGTCTATTTTGAAGAGCATCTTGGGCAGACTGGATCAACACTGTTTGCCATCACTCAGGGCAATTTCTATTTTGATGTGAGAAAGATGAGCATAGAAAGTCTTGTCGAGATGAACTTCAAGGGTTATGCCATTGGTGGAGTGAGTGTGGGAGAGGAAAAAACATTGACCCGAGAGATCATTGACTTTTCAACAGACTATTTGCCGGAAGAAAAACCTCGCTACCTCATGGGTGTGGGCAAACCATCCGACTTGATACGCGGTGTGGAAATGGGTATTGACATGTTTGACTCCGTGTATCCCACTCGTGTGGCCAGAAACGCGACGGTCTTCACAAGGAATGGCTCTCTCATTCTAAGAAATCAGAGTAACCAATTGAGTTCTATGCCTATTGAAGAGGCTTGCAGCTGTTACACCTGCAAGACCTTTTCCAGGGCTTATTTACGCCATTTATTCAAGACGGGAGAACTCTTGGGACTTAAGCTGGCTACATTGCATAACTTACACTTTATCAAGGTTTTAATGGACGATATTCGTAAGGCCATCCTGGAGGATCGTTATGGTTCATTTGTAAAAGAAATGGCCCCATTACTTGACTGAATCCATGAGAACGATCCAATAGTTCTCTTAATAAAGACTGGATAAGGCATCAATAATAGATACTGTCTTTACCTTTTGCCCGAACCAACACCAATAAACTGCGTGTAACCTTGAACAATTTGTTCTTTTGTGAGAGAGACAGTGATTTCGGCTGTCTTTCCTTTTTGGCTGATCTGTTCGTTGTAATGAACCGGAGAATCCTTTTTTAGTTTCTTCAGGAGTTCTACCAGTTGTTTAGCCGACTTTTCATCCTTGTGGACACCAGACAGGGTCAATTTGAGCTTATTATCCACATGAATAGATAGCTGGACAAGTTCTAGCTGCTTGATCACTTCCTTCAATTGCTTAAAGTAGGTTAATGCCTTTCCTTTAGGCCTTTTAGTTTTATTAAAGAGCTTTTTCATGTTGCTATTGATATTTATAACGCCCCATAGTAAATTACTGTCTTTCAATGAGTTCACTGCAGTTTCAAGTCGATTGTTCTTTGAGAGGCCAGAACCTTCCCCACCTTTTAGGACTTGTTGTACGAGAGACTCAATTTTTGATGACGTGGCGATAATAATTTTACCCTTCAAGAGAGCGACTTTAAATTGCTGTGCGTGTTTTTTGGGATAAATAATGGTATAATCTTCTTTTTTTTCTTTAATCAATTGATCCTTATCTTTCATGGCATAGCCCTGTAATCCTTGTATTAACTTTGTCTCATCGTAATTCACTTCGACCAGGAGGGCTAAATCGGGATATTTTTTTCGCTTGAGTTGATTAGGATTGATATCCGCCGTACATAGATATACCTTTCCAATGTCACTAGGTTTCTGGATGCCAAACTTTTGTAAAGCTCCCTTCATGAAGGCAAATTGACGGTTTGAAGAGATCTCATTTGAGAACATGGGATTTGTGAGGAGTGTTTTGAAGTTTAAAAAGAAAACATTCTTTGACCAACCTGGTAATTGGTAAAGGTTTATAGGATTACTAGGACTATTTATAGTCTCCTTCAGGCTGTCAGATTTGGCAATAAGCGGCTTATCCTTTGACTTAGTCGTATTATCAGATCGACTTTCAACAGACAGGTATTTCTTTGGACTTTCTTTTTTATCTTTACTGCAACTAGTTAGATACACAAATGAAAGAAGTAAAACTAGGATGATACGTATAATTCGGTACATAAAACACTCCCCATTTCAAGTTTAATATTAAGCAATATAATGGATTTACAGAAAATATGCAAGACAGATTATCAAAAAAAGCTTTACAATAGGGATAGATATAGATTTATTATTCCTTAGATCCAAGAACTATGAACCTATAGTGAAATAACTCTTAGGAAGATTTGTGAGAGATAATCCAGAAATATTGATAATCGTCAGAAAAATAGATCCATCAGCTGAAATCCGTTTAGTGAATGTATTTAAGGCCTTAAAATCCTCATCTTACAAGATTATTGAGAGTTATAGGGGATTATCCCGCGAATTAGTGAGTGACTTTATATCAGCGAAGATCATAGTGTTTCAAAGGACTTTTGACCCAATATCCAAGGAATTAGCTGACGTGGCACTTCAATTTGGAAAAGTCCTTGTATACGATATTGATGACGATCTCCTGTCCCTGCCACTAAATTCTCTCATCTCCTTGACCCATAAGGACAAAGAACGAATCATCTATTTCTTAAAACAGTCTATATATCTGACTACCTCCACTCAGAGGCTGAAAGAAAAGTATATTCAATATAATAGTAGTGTGAGAGTGATCGAGAATACAATCAACGTCTCCAGATGGCATCATCAGCCGAATAGGGCTAAAGATAAAACCCGTATCTTACTGGTGAGTATCGATTATTTTAAACTGACGACCTTTAAAGACCCATTTATCAATCTCTTGAAGAGTCTGTTAAAGTTAAACGATGTAGAGTTTTATATCATTGGCACGGTGCCATCTGCTGATCTACTGATGAATGACAACGTCTACTCATTGGGATTTATCTTCCCCTATACGGCGTATCTTGAGGCTGTAGAGGATCTGAGGATCGATATTGCTCTTGTTCCCCTGGAAGAAACAGACTTTCATGCCCATAAATCCGTGATCAAGTTTGTTGAGTACTCGGCTCTGGGGATCGCTGGTATATATAGCAATGTTCCACCCTATAATATCGATCCTATTAAAGATGAGATCAACGCTCTCCTTGTGGATAACACCAGGGAAGCCTGGGAAAAGGCTATCCATAAGCTTATGAAAGATACAGGCATGCGAAAAGAATTACAAGATCAGGCGTACAAGACAGTCTGTCAGCATTATGATCTAAAATACGCCACTCAAAAATGGCAGGAACTGATCTCCAAAATCGAGGATGATGGCATCTCTCAGATGAGTCAAGAGGAATTGCAATCCTTAAAACATCGTCTTATAAAGATTATTCGGTATTCCAGGGTTCTATGGGTTCTGTCCTACGCTCTTGGAGGATTTCGCTTGGTGATTAGAGTCTTAAGGGGACAGATATCTATAAGGAACTTGTTATCAGTCTTAAAGGGTAGTCAAACAAGGTTTACGGGGAAAAATGGAACCGTTCATGAGTGATCCACCAAAGATTTCAGTATTAGTCTTGAATTATAATGGTAAGAAGTATTTAAAGGAGTGTTTTGAATCTCTTTTAGCGTCTGAGGCTAGGGATTATGAAATATTGTTTTTAGATAACCAGTCAGAAGACGGAAGCTGTGAGTATATGAAACGGGAGTTTCCTGAAATCCGTATCGTTTCGCTGGATCAGAATTACGGCTTTGCCATGGGGAATAATTTGGGAGTTGAAGAGGTTTTAGGGGAGTATATCGTCTTTTTAAACAATGACACGAAGGTCGAAAAGGGGTGGTTAAAGGCTTTGCATGAGGTTATGACAAGGGATCCTGGTGTGGGAGTAGTGGGTAGCAAGTTACTATTCTATGATCATCCTGAGAAGGTGAATTCGGCAGGAGGCAATATTGTTTTCAACGGCCAGGGCTATGACATCGGCTTTCTAAATGATGACAGGGAGGAATACAATGTCCAGGAGGACAAGGGAGCCGTGTGTGGTGCTTCTATGATGGTTAAAAAGCAAACCTTTATAGACTTAGGTGGTTTTGACCCCTCTTACTTTCTATATTTTGAGGATATCGACTTATGTTGGCGTTATTGGCTCATAGGCTATCGTGTGGTTTACGTTCCTGAATCGGTGGTCTATCACAAGTTTGGCGGAACATCCGGGGGAGCCAAAGAGAACCCCTTCCGACTCTTTTACGGGACACGTAACAGTATGTTGAACGTTTTGAAGAACTATCAACTGACCTATCTATTGATTCCAATGGTATTTAACTTGATTTACCACACTCTTCAACTTGTTGCTTTCGCTTTTCGCTTTAAATACCAAAGTATGTGGTCTATTATAAAAGCCTATGGGTCTGTTATTTACCTCTTACCTACAATGGCTCGCAATAGAAGGTTTGTCCAAAAGATGCGAAAGGTTTCTGACAGGAAATTGTTCAAACAGAAGGTGATTGTATCATTGAAAGAGGCAATTCGAGAATGGATACGACTGTATAAGACACGATCTATTGATAGTTCATAGGATCAGTCAGGATTTTTGTGATCCATAGCCTGGCGAACACCCTTTTCCATAAACCTTTTATGGCCTTCAGGATCAGAGTTTTTGAAGAGTTCACTTTCTTTGGCTGAAAAGCCCTTTTCTAGATAGAGTTTAGCGTGAATCTCCTGAAGGATAACGTCTTCATCCAGTTCTCTTAGGCCTTTGTCATCCATGTACCGGGTGACAGCCTTCTTCCACTCTGGGAGAAAGTCATGAATCATGAACTTCATAATCTCTTTTTGGGCTTTCAGATTGGCAAACTGCATCACAAGGGAGTTGGGATATTGCTTAATACAGTCTTTTAAGAACTTGTCAATATTCATTCCTGAAATCACTCTGACCTCCTGATTCTGTGCTTCACTTTGACACAGATAAAATCGCCATAGTCTGCTTTCTAACCTTCTTCCTCAGGGCCATTAAAAAAATCCTTGATTTGCTTTTCATAGATAGGCCCCAACTGACTAAGGATCGAACGAATGAGCCGAGTTCTCATTTTTATCGGCATTCTATCCAGATACTCTTCTACAAAGTCTTTTAATTGATCAGATGGGTCTTGTATAAGATCCATTAAGTCTTTTAAATCTTTTGATCGGACTCGATCAAGGAGGACAAGGGAAAGGATGATTAGAATCTTTTCTTTCCTGGATCGACTGTGGATGTAGGCATCTTTTAGGGCTGAAGCAACCTTCCTGTCACCCAAATAACCAAGAGCTTCGATGGCGGCGAGTTTATCTTCCTGATTCAAAGCGTCGATGAGATCTATTAGGACTTGTCGACCTTTTCTATTCTTAAGTTTCCCTAAAGATCGGATAGCTTCTGTACGTATGTTTCCTTTAACCTTCTTTGATTTTATCAGGCTCTTTAAGAGTTTGAGAGCTTTCTGATATTTCAGATCTCCAATGAGACGGACAATAGCGATTATGACCTCTTTTGACGACCCTTTCATCAAGGGAATGATAAAATCGTAATCCTGAAAGTCCTTTTTAAAGTAGGGGATGGAGCGAATGGCTTCTATTTTTATGTCATCCGAAGAGGATTTAAGGAGTTCAAGAAGCTGATCTTTATCCGCCAGAGAAGTAATGACAAGAGAGAGGTCAGGAAATTCCTCTTTCACTACAGCTTTAGACTTCTTTGATTTAAGGCTTATCTGATAGAAGCTAAGAACAGGCTTAAATGCCCTGGGATCTTCAGTCTCAATAAGGGCTTCGACTGCCAAAGCTTTTTGGCCCATTGTGTAATCGTCCTGCTGTATCACACGGATCAGTGGCTGTGTCGCATTTTTGGAGGCTAACTCCCCTAAAGTCTTAATCGTTTGGTTTACTACATCTTTCTTTTTGTCTTGAAGGAGAGGGATTATTTCGAGTGTTGCCTCCTTGATTTCCCACCTGGCCAATAGTTTAAGAGTCTTTATCCTTATCTTGGCCGACTTATCCTTAAGCAGTGGATAGAGATCATGGGCAATAGATGAGTCATCCATCTTTTGTACTACTTTCAAGGCTACTTCACGTATGTATAGGTTGGAATCAAATAAGGACTGAACAAGAATATGGGGTGCTTTGTTCAAGCCAAGAATGTATAGAGACCATAGGCGGAGAATACGTATCCAGGGGCTATCATCCACGTAGGTGATCGATTTAGCGAAAGGGACAAGGTTCCTGTCTTTCATGGCTGTTAAAGTCCACAGGATCCCCATTTTAAGCTGAGGAGTGATGAAATCCTTTTGGGAATAGAGTAAGTCAAGGAAGAGGGGTGAGAATTTAGACTCATAAATCTTTCCAGCAGAGATAGCCGTCAACTCCTGTAGATAAGGATTCTTATTTTTAATCAGGTCAACCAGTAATAAGCTCCACTCTCTTCGTTTCATTTTTGCCAACGCCCATAAAGCTGAACATTTCAGGTTATACACTGGTCTGTCAGGCTTACGGCTTTTAACAGCCGACATCAGGTAAAAAATCTCCGAGTCAAGGCCCATCTCACCAGTGATCCAGGCCGCCCAAAATTGTACAATCCTCTTATCCTCACTCTCTGTAAGCTTTTCCATTATCTTATAAAGTATTTTAGATTTAAGGAGAAAACGCAGGGGATTTTTTTTGTAAAACTGAACGCGACGGCCTTTATTTTCCAGATCATCGATAAAATCCAGGTATTCCTGTTTATAACCCATCTGATCAAGGATAATGAGAGGGTATTGTCTGAACAAATCATCTAAATGGTCGTAATAATTGATATTTAAGTCCCTTAAAATAATCCATCGATACAGATCAAAGACCTCCATAGCCCTTTGACGCACTCTTTTTCTGGAGCTATACATGGCTCGAATCAGGATGATGGCGGCTTTTGGCTCCTCCAGCTTTTTAAGATCATCAAGGATTTCCAGCTTCTCACTGGTCTTTGCCGTGGCAAAACTCTCATCAAGACGTTGGACACTGATTTCAACAGCCTTCTCTTTCTTGTCCACAGGGTCCTTAAGGGGTGTGCATCCAAATATGAGAGAAATTAAAAAGCAATAAGTGAGTATTTTAAAGCATCTCATTCTTAAGCCACCTGATGGATTTCTCGAGGGTCGTTTTGGAGTCTCTTGGCGTAACGTGAAGCTCTGTGATCATTTTCCTGTTATCAAAGTACCAGTATAAATGGCCCATCAGAACAGCCGCTCTGGTAATTTTTGGAGTCCTGGATAGACTCTCGTTAAGGAAAGCCAGGGTTTTAGCGAACCACAAAGGTATTTTAGCTTTTGGAGCCTTGATACCACTCAGCCTTTCAAGTTCCATAAAGAGATCTCGGATACTAAAGTTCTTGGAACCTGCAATGGTATAGACTTCACCCGGTTGTCCATACTTTAAAGCCTTTATATGAGCCAAAGCCACATCCGTGACATGGACAGGATTCAGTCCACCCTCCAAATAAGCCGGTATTTCTCTTCTTAGGAAGCGATAGATTAGTTCTGAAGAGGTAAGTTTCCAGTCTCCTTCTCCTAAAATAAGGGTAGGACATAGTATAACTACAGGGAGTCCTTTCTTGTAGTGATTCAAAGCTTCGTTCATCGCTAAAAGCTTTGATTGGACGTAAGGGACATCTAATTCGGAGGCTTCTAACTTGTCCTTCATATCAGAAGAGTAGTAGGCTCCGAGGCAGGAGCTTGAACTTGTATAGATAAGCTTTTCAATATTCTGTTTCATGGCTCCCTGAAAAACATTGAGACTGACCTGATAATTCAGATCAAAGAGGAGTTTGCGATCTTTAGGGTAGAGGGACACGAAGCCTGCACAATGAATCACTTGATTACAACCGTCCATTGACTTCTCTACCAGCTTTTTATCTCTTAGATCTCCTACAACGACTTCTAGTCCATCTAATTTTTTATCCAGCTTCTTGGGATCCCTTACAAATAATTTGGGATATTGATTGTCTCGGATGAGTTCTGCCACGATATTTGAGCCAAGAAATCCTGTAGCTCCTGTCACTAAAATCTTGTTGTTCATAGATAGCCATTGAAAGTTTTGGGATTAATATAGTGAGATGAATAAAATCTGGCAAGACAAAATCATTTATTTATAGGAAATCTATAAAGAGGTATAAATTATACTAAACGTTTTGGTAATAACTTTCTTACCGATCCAGGGATTGACCTATGTGTCTAACATGCTGTAGGTCAAGTATATAACTTCATCCCCCAGGAAAGCACCAGTCCATATTTTATCACAACCAATATATTTATGGTATTTTTTTATTGTTTTCTAACGTTTTTTTCTATTTAAAAACTTTATAGTATTGTAAAAAAAATAAATTGAGGAGACTGAATCGTGAAAAAAATCGTATTGATGCTTCTGATGATCTTTGCACTTGGAATCTTTGCTGAGTGTGGCGATGATGCGGTAAAGAAGGAAAAGAACAATCCTTGTAATCCTTGCCGTGCAAAAAAAGGCTATGATCACATGAAAAAAATGAAGAAAAAGAAGAAAATGAGAAAGAAGAGAAGAAAAAAGAGAAGAAAGAAAAGAAGAAAGAAGAGAAGACATAAAAGAAGACATGCGAAAAAGAATCCATGTGGAAAGTAAATGTGATTGAAGGGATAGCAATTATCTCTTAATTTTAAATGTCTTTTAACCCCTTTGGCTCCTGCTGAAGGGGTTTTCTATTTATAAAAACCCTTAACCTTCGTAATTGATAGCAGTAATAATTGTCCAGGTAGGATGGAATATTTCGTATGGGTCATCGCCTTCTTCTTTGGACTCATCTCCCCACTTCCCATTCTCCTTCTGCCTTGAAATGAAATATTGGACTCCTTCCTGCACTAAGGGGGAATCATGGAGACCATAGAACTTCAAACAATGGATGAACTCCGCATAGAGGTCCATATCCTTCACTATATCGCGTACAGCTAGGATGTTATCCTTTAGATATTTTAAAAGCCTGGTTTCGAGGGGGCCATTCTTTAGTTTTTTCTCACCAAAATGGGTCAGAACAAGAACAACGTGGGTTAGAAAGTAGTTCTGATTACTATAATCATCTTCATTGGATTTGATAGTATGAACATAAGGAAGGGAGGTGATCTTTTTTATGTATTCCGGGAAATGGTTTGTGGGGAGGTCAAAGGCCATATCAGGAAAAAAGGTTTTCGCAAATTGGACATACTGAATATCGATGAGATAATCCCCTAAAATTACATAGTTACGTGCTTTAACGGCCTCATTAAAGGTGAGCTTATGATCGGCCAGATGTCCTTTAGGGAAACTCTCGTAAAACTTGATGTAAGGAGCTTTATCTATTTTGTATTTATACAAATATGGGATGATACTGATAAAATCCCACTTATCCTCATGATCCTTTAAGAATATCTTGTCGAAACGGCTGGTGGCTCTTTCCATGGCCAGTTTCACCAGTTTAACGGCTGTCTTTTGAATGAATGGTGCTTTGTCATTCAGGGTTAACTCGTGGAGCATCTCAAGATAGTCCGTAAATATAAAGTCGAAGTGATCGTTATCAGCTATAAAACGGACACACCACCCTAAGCCCTTTAGAATAGCGATTCGCTCTTTTGATATGGGATTATATAATCGCATTTCAATCTCATGGAGGATTTCATTGCGTTTATGATCAAGTTTGAGTTTGATAATCTCTTTTTGAAGGGTTGAGACCTTATTTCTAAGGTCTTTAACTTTCTGAGGGTCCGACTTTTGCTTACAACTTATGAGAGTTAAAATCACTAGGATGATACTAATAATAGATTTATAGTTTTTTATCATAGTGTTTGGGCTTAGAGTTTACGGCTTTTCCTTTGGATTTTCCTGGCCCATCGATCTTTAGGCCATATTTTCAGGTATCTTATGATGCTGTCATTTAATTCCCTGCGCTTTTTAGATTTATAAAGGGTCTTAATGAGCAGTCGAAAAGCTTTCTGATTGTTTTTATTGGTGTGAGGATAAGATTTAAGGTAGTCATGAGCTTTTTGATAATTGGCCTGATAGTAATAATTTTCTGCGATCAATAGGAGTAGATCTTTGTTTTTCTTGTATCTCCTTATTTTATAGGCCTTTAAATAATACTTGTTGGAGGCTTTATATTTCTTGAGTCCCAAATGGCTGTTGATTTGCCCTAATGTATAGTTGTTTAGATAGTTATTCTCTCTTTTACGCGATCGGATCAACTTTCTGAGATAGTGGTTGGCTTTTTTATAGTTCTTTTGGTTGAAGTAGTACTCACCCAGGTATTTCAGGATGGAAGGTTTATATTTTGGGTTTCGGAAGGCTTTTTTGAGGTAGTAAAATCCTTCTTTTTCATTATTTGACTGGATCAGCAGTTTACCCAGATGAAAAGAAATCCTGGCATCCCGTGGATTCAGTTTATGAGCCTGTAACAGGAGAGATTTCTTACGGAGAGTATTGCTCTCAAAAAGGGCGTTGTAGTAAAGTTGAGAGGCCTTTTCACGGTTCGTCATTTTATCGATGGGTGGATCAGCTATAGCCTTTGAGGCAAAGATTAAACTGAGTCCTAAAAACAAAAAGGTGACCTTTAAAAACATAGTTCCGTCCGAATATACGTTAATGTCAGTTCGAAATGATTATTTCTTTTGCCACAGAGGCACGAAGACACAGAGAGTGAACAAATCAGTTGCTAATGACTATAAAAGATAATAATATCTTGTATTTTTTTGCAAATCTTATGTGTTTCGTGGGAAATTAATAAACTCTTTCCCCTTAGTTTCTCTGCGACTCAGTGTCTCCGTGGCATCTTATAAATCGAACTCACGTTATTACCCAGGACTTTAAATGCTTAAAGTATCAAAATACTTATTCTACATATTATTCCTATTAGCACTGATTAATAATGGATATACATTTAACCGTTGGTTTAAAGTAAGCCCAGGATTTCGGATAGCAGGACTGGTTGTTGATATGAGTTCCCGTGTACCGAGTAATGGAACAACAACACGCCTTGATTTTGGCTTTGGAATGAACCTGGATATACAATTAGAGAAATATATTGGTGTAGACGTTGATCTGTTATACATAAGAAAAGGTGCCAGCATGAATTCAGGTGGATCAACCATAACATTGCAATATCTATCCATCCCCACATTGGCCAAATTCTACATTACAAGAAAAAAATGGGCTGTAGTAATCGGACCGGTTCACAATTTCCTTCTAGGGGCCGATGGAACTTTGGCATCCCCAAATGTTCCACTCAATTCAAGTAATACCAATGTCTACGAATTGGGATTTGCTTTTGGGATGAGTTATGTGATTAAAACATATAGTAACGGTATGCGTCTAGTAGGAGATTTACGATTTGAGATCGGCTTAACCAATGTTTTCAAGGACTTTCGCCCTGAACTTTTTAATCGGACAGCCCCTTACCTTGCGATTGGTCTAAACTTTTAAAATCATCATAGTTCTTTTTCAACCTGGTTATAAAACCTTCTTTTAATTGGATTCCCTTAAGTATTAATGGCTTATCATTCGTTTGCAGAAGAACTTGTAAAAAGCGATTGATCTTGATCATTTGATCTTTTACTTTTTGCTTTTTTAGACTCTCAAGATTTGTCGCGTTTTCCTCGCCCTTGATCCCTTCAGGCTTATCTACTTTTTCCTTAGCCTCCCCAATAAAATCTCTCAACGAATCTTTCAATTTACTCAATTGATTTGTGTTTTTCAGGTAGGTGTAGTAGTCCTCAAAGAGGGTTTCAAAGCTGGATAGCAAGATTGATAAATGATCCAATACCTTTATTCTATTCAAGTCAGAGGGTTGAACATAAAACTGGGCTATAATCCTCTGTTCTTTTAATTTCAGTTTATTGTAATCTGATTTAAATGGACTCTGACCTGATAAATACTTTCTAGCACCAGCGATCCGTATTAGCAGTATATCAGCGAGTGAAAGTTTAGAGGGGTAGATTTGATAGATCGTTTCTTTAAGTTTGTCAGAGATGGCTTTTTTAACTTTATTTTCGCCCATCAAAAGAATCTTTTGGAGGAAATAGATTTGATGGATGATTAGTGATTTAGAATTGTGTTTATATAGTTTCTTTATATTAGGCGATTTGCCATAATAGGCGATCCAGTAACCCTTTTCTTCTTCTGTGAAGGTCTTGTTTTCGCCATCCAGAAACCTGGAAATCTTGTTCAGCTTAAGAAGTTTAGCTTCATGCTCCTTGAAATCATAGATCCAATCGCTTTTTATCTGGTCAGAACTTAAGATTCTAATCACTTCACCTGTTGTAAGACGGATCCTGGAAACCTGTCTACTGAGACCTTCACCCCCAAAAGTCTGATTCCATGAAATTAAGAGCAATAAGCCAATGAGAATTGATTTCATAAGGGTCTCCTAAATCTCATTTTGTTGGATAAGTAGCTTGACAACATAATTGGCAATACCTATGACTTGATCTTTATAGCGTGAGCCTGCTCTTGATGTGTAGTGGAGTATCTCAGAATAGTCCAGGTCACTGAAACGATCATAGTCTAGTTTAACATGATCGAGTTGAGTGAAATCAAAGACCCAACGCTTATTATAAATATCTTTGGGTCCTGTATCCGGGTCTCGATGGACTCTTCGGACACTAAAAGTGGCTCTCTTTCGATCAAAATCAATGTTATCAAGACTCAGGATCAAAGTATCATGAAAAATATTGAAGGCCGAGTGAAACTTGATGTCTTTTTTGTAATCATGGCGGTATAATTTAATCCCAATAATCTTTTGGATAGCTTCAGCCCGCCTAAGATCAGCGTCACTCAGCTGTTGACTTAGGTAGTCATTGATTTTTAACCTTAAGATATAATCTTTTACTTTTGGGAGACTTTGTCTGGCTATTTGTGGAACAATTACCGGGAAATCCTCTCTAGTCCTTTGAGTCGTATAAGGAGTACTTTGGTCATCAGGTTGATAGGGTGAAACTTTAATGGTTTGAGAGGGTCTCTGGCTTCGCTTAGGAGAATCGGGATAGTCGTATTCACTGGTAGAATAGCTTGGATCATAGTATCGAAATTGTTTATTGCTATAATCTTCATCAATAAAGACTCTGCGGCTATTCCTATTGGATAATCCCTTTCTCTTTGGAGCTTTTGAGTATTTAAGTTTAATCTGGTTCACCCGCCATTGGACTTTTTTATTGGATAAAGTAAAGGGAATATCAAGAAACTGACCCGGATTTACATGAAGAATAAGTCTATTGGCTGATATTTTAATATTTGATGGAGATTTGAGGACGTTTAAATATTCTTTTTGGACTAAAAGGTTTTTCTTTTGGAGAAAGTCCCTATAGATTTTATTCTTCTGAAAGGATGTGGATAGACTTTTCTGACCGGTAACCGATAAATATTCACCAAAAACCCACCCATTTATCGAGTCTTTTGTTTCAATTTTATACCAATAAGCTTTTACTTTTGAGATAAAAGATGGTCTTTTGGACTTACCTGTGATATTGACTATTGTGCCATTAAACACATAAGTGATAATAGGACTCTTTCTGGAAGGTTTTTTCCTGAGACGAACGAAATTATAATTGATAGCCCCTCTTTTGGAAGCCATTAATTTCTTGCTCTTTATAATGATAGCTGAGCCTGCCCCAGAATCCATTTTATTCTTTTGTTCTTCGGACTCTTTGACCGAATAATCCTCATTCAAGGTATTATCTTTCCTAGGCTTATCATAAGGGATATTGTCCTCGTCTTTTCCATCATGGAGTGTTAGATTATCATTGTCCATATCATTATTAGAAGCGCCAGGACGATTGTTGACAATATTATATTTTAAGTCATAAATACCCTCTTCCATAAGGGTATTCTCAACTTTAGTCAGTTGACTTAAATAGGCTTCACTATCTATTTGGTCAAAGTTGCACTCAATGCGAAGAGCTGCATATCTTTTCTGCCGATCCAAATGGACGATTTTAAAGTTTATATTGTCCCTAAAATGATTGGCCGATTCAATCACTTTGTTAAGTCTGACCTGAAGAGACGTATCAGGATTACTGCAAAAACTCATAAGGTTCATAACACCTAACATACTGATTATTAAAATCCATTTCATAGTTCCTCCCACAAACCTGATGAAACCTAAAACTCAGGTTTCTATATCATTTAGATATCTATCACTTGTCACTCATAAATCTTAAGTGAATGATATATTTGTCGAACAGATTGATAAAAAGTTTATTGAAAAAACAAAGTGAGACGGATTAGATAGTCAAGGTTAGCAAGATTTTAGTTGAATCTATCCACAAACTATTTTATTTGAAAGAATAAGTCAATGTAATTCACCTATTCATTTTAAAGAAGAGACCCTGTCCTGCTTTTGATATTTTAGTCGATAAGTTCCTAAAAAACGATCACCAATCCTTTTTTTGCTGAGATACAAGTAATCTAGATTCTTGATGAAACCAAGTTCCGGATGATTAATTGTCAAGCTGTCCAGATCATCTTTATTCATATTAAAGGAAAAGTAAAAGTTATAATAAGAAGTCTTGATCAAGTTCAACAAGTTTTTATGGGCAAAAGTCTTGATCAGTACTCTATTTTTAGACTGTATATTGTGCAAAAACCGTTCAAGTGGATCCTTTCGAGTGGCTATCATCAGATAATGATCGTATAGCCCAAGATATAAGTCCATTCCTTTCCAGCGGAAGGTATAAAAATAGTGATTGGCAATAAGTTCTTCACTGACAAGTAAATCCTTTTCGGCTTGCTTAAAAAGGGCAATTAGCTTATTAATCAACTTATATCCATTAATTTTGCTTGCCACTTCACTGTAAAATAAAACGTTGGGATTCCCATCTTCCAAAGATTTGTTCTGTAAAGAATTGAACCAAACCATACTAAAATCATTGCCGATGTTATTAATATAATCTTTTAAGAGATCAAAAGCGTTTCGACTGACTAAGTCACCCAAAGAATAAGAAGTTGGGCTAGCCGGTGAAAATCCTTTTATAAAGTAATTATAAATGAAAGCACCATACACAATATAGAAGTCCCAATACCAGTTCAGAGCTTTCAAAGAGGCTCTAAGATTCACTCTCAAATTAGTAAAGTTCATGCCTTCAGCCGGAAGATAGTCTAGCAAATCAGGTGTCTCAGGATTGATCGTAAAGAGCTGTTTATTCTTATGATAGAACACACTATCCGGATTGAGTTGATGAATCGTTTTGATCTCAAAAGCCTCCTCATCATTATGAATGGAAATGCCTATACCGTAATTTGAGTTAAGGAATTCTGTAAAAAAGATGGGTGACAAATGCTTATAAGAAATATAGACTCTCATAAGGGCCTTGGGACTCAACTCTTTGATGGTATTATAAAAATCTTTCTCTTTATTCAGGTTTTCCCTGTAGTACTTCGAGTCAATGATTTTCTTTATGGCTGGAGTCGTCCCTAAAAATAGATAGCCGTCAAGAATAGTGTATGCAAATGATTCAATATGGAGAGATTTTTTGGTAACTTCCTTTTCAGGAGTCCCCATCATTGGTAATTCGCCATCGGATGTTTTAGGAGTTCTTTTTTCCTGAAGGCTTTTTATTAAAAGCTTTTGGGGAATATTCAGGAGACCTTTACCTAAACGGCTAAAAGATCGATAGGTATCATCTATGTCAATATTAATCCCACGAAGTATAATAGCTATTTCTTGACCCTTATAATTCTCGGATTCAATGATGGGATTAGAGATTTGCTTTTGAATGATATGTTCGATCAACTCTTTAGCTTTGGATTCATCCGATAGTTTGAAGGCTACTATAAATATAGGCTGGAAATCATCAGTAATTTTAAAGTCAAAAAGTGCAAAGTATGCTCTATGAGATAAATCAATTCCATTTTGACTTAAAGATTGACTATCCGTTAAGTCCAGATCGAATAAGTCTTGACTTTGTATTTTATAATGTTCTAATAAGCTGGAAAGCTTATCAGGAGGTAGAAATTTCCTTAGGAAGGTTTTTAACGTATCAGGATAATTCTTTAGTTTAAAGTCGGCATAAATGACTGTATCATAAGGAAGATAGCTTTTTATATCATGACTCTTTGAAAAGCTGAAATTGGGGTAAGAGAGGCAAAACCATAGTATACATATAATCAATCCTGTTCGATACATTCCCTTGCACTCCTTATGGCATCCATTACCTATAGAATAGCTATCAATAAGTTAAGCATAAAATGCTAAAAAATAAAGCTCTTTTTATTAAAAAAGTTGCCTAAAGTGTGTTTAGTTTTCATTGGCCAAATCAGAGGGGGTCGAATCATTGAGAGGGTCAGCATTGGACTTGGAGTCTTTAGGAACTTTATTCTTTTTAAAGATCTTTGGGAGTTTGAGATCGAATTGGCGTAAAATAAAAAACCCGATACTCACCCATAAAAGTTCTCTGAATCGTCTTATGAGTGAACAGGATATGGCAATATCAGTTGCCTCGGTGTTTAGAATAAGTTTAAAAAGACCAATGAATGTAAGTTCCTGTAAGAGATTGAATGGTATAAAAAAAGTGAGTCCCTTTGCTACTGTCCCAATGGACTCGATAGCAATAGCTTGCACAAATGTGATCGGGAAATCCAGGAAATAAAGAATGAGATATATTTCTATAGAACCAGCAAACCAGGCCAGGAAAAAGCTGAAAAACGAATAAAAGAAATCTCGCTTATGGTTTTTATAAAAATAAGTGATTTGTTCGTCAAAGAGAGCTAGCTTTTCTCTTTGGTTCTCTATAAATGAAAAGTTTAATCGCAGCTTTTCAAGAAGCTTTAAAAGAACATTGGTGATTCCTTTATTGAGTCCCAAATAATAAACAACACCAAGAATACCGGATAAGACAAGAACGAATATCAAAACTACTTTAAATAAAATCTCCTGCTCGTGATTTAATTGAGTTGTTAAAATTAAAAAAAGCCCTAAAAAAACAAATAATATCTGACCTTTTATCATGAGGAGTTTAGCCATATACGCAGAAGCCATTCCCTCTAGAAAGGTGACTCCATAACGAGTCAGTATATGAACTTTGATAGGTTCCCCTGCAAGACTGCCTGCTGGGGTGACATTGCTTACACAATCGCCTGCCAGTTTAATTCGTAAAAGGATCCAAAAGTTGTAGCTTTTGTTTTTAGAAATAATTACATATTTCCATCCCAGTGTGTCAAAATAAATAACAGCCAAATACAGAATGAGTACAAAGACTATATTAAAACCGATTTTTTCAAGACTCCCAAATATTTCTTGAAGACCTGCTGATACGATTAAATAGCCTAGAAGACTTATCCCAAGAATAGTAAGTATTAATTTAGAATATTTCATAACGATTCAGTGGAAGATAGACATAATTGAGATAGTTTATTCTGGATTTCATATTCCTGAAACCGTTCTGGGTCTTTCAGATAATCTTTTAGAGTATCATATTCTATTTTATCAAGAACATCCTTGAGCCAATGGATCCCTTTGGATTTAAATGGAATAAGGCTATGGAGCTCAACATTATGCTTTTTAGCCTCTTCATATCCCCCCTGTTCACGATCTAATAGCACTAAAACGTGAGGGATGTCCAGGTCTTTCAGATTACGTCTTCTGATCTCATACTCCAGGAGATTTAGACCTTCCAGCTTGCTAGTGAAATAACTGACTAAATCATCCAGTAGCACGGCTTTCCTGGCTTTATGAAGCTGACCTTCTACAAGAGAGTGTTTGCCGTATTTCTCAATGGTTTTTTGGTAATCGGCTACCCCCCCCTCTACTTTACGTGTGAAAGCCGCAGGAATATTGCCTTCCAAAGAAATGGCCGTAGCAATGGGTATACCAGCCATCGCTAGTCCAACAATTAAATCTGTATCGGGCATTTCTTCTTTGATTAAGAGATTGAGAGAATATCCAATTTTACGAAGTATTTCGGGATGAGATGATAATTCCCTCAAATGAATATAAAATGGTGACCATTTCCCTGAGTGGAGATGCCATCCAGAGGGTTTATCCCTATACCATGTCAAGATCATTTTATTTTCGTAGAGAAGTCTAACGATTTCACATCCAAGTCTATCTTTATGTGTAGGCCAGTCCAAAGGTATTTCCAATCGAAATTATGATACGCTAGAAGGTAACACATAATCTAATATTAGCAAAGGATATTGAGAGAATATTTTCTTTTACTAAAAAGCAAAGGGAAAAACAAATATATGTATTTTATTACAATAGTGAGCGGTACATTTTTTGCTAATCGCCGATAACTTGTTAGTATTATTAG